>JAPKEK010000249.1 GCA_028822125.1 Pseudomonadales bacterium
GTCATTCCAGAAATTCTTCAATTCTACGGCATGGAACTGAATAGTCCGGGCGGGGATCACAGCAGTATCATCGTGCCACACACCGAGGCCGAGGCACACCATCTACTACTGCTTGAAAGCCAGTTTGACAGCCGCGAAGTCTACCCTGCTGATGATTCCAGAAACGACCATGAACAGATGCTGCTGGCGCTAAAAACCATGCAATCCATTCGTCCGAGACCGCTTGTGTTTGCTCATCACCCGTCACGGTCGGCGACCAAGCTCGGTGTTTTTGGTCTGCATGCTCCAGCAGAGCTGCGTGCCTGGAATGATGTCGCACCGGATGTGGCCGTTGGTATGGAAGGGTCTCCCGGTCACCAGGCAATCAGCCTGTCAACCTCAGAAAACCTTGCCGACCCCGCCATGCAATTCAGGGGATACTATCGCCAATTTCCTACCCTGGGTGGCTTCGACCAGATGACAGCCGTGGTGGGCGGATTCTGGGATGCCATGCTGGGTGATGGGCGACATTGGTGGATTACCGCAAACAGTGACTCCCATGTTCACTATACAGCAGGCGGTGTCGATTTTTGGCCGGGCGAGTATTCGAAGACTTACGTCCATGCTTCAGCGACTTACCAGGGCGTTATAGAAGCACTTCGCTCTGGGCAAATCTTTGTTACCACCGGCGATCTCATATCAGAGATTTACGTTAACGCGCAGACTGCGTCGATGAGTGCTGGCATTGGCCAGACGCTCGAATTTACACACGACCAGACGGTCCATGTCTCAATAAAAGTACGAGACCCTGGCGGCGTCAATTTTTCAGGCAGGGAAGCCAGCTTAGACCACCTGGATGTGATCCAGGGTCTGATCTCGACTGCAACACAAACGCTAACCAATAATAATCCTTCCGCAAAAGTCATCAAGCGATTTCATGCGGCTGACTGGCAGGTTGACGCGCAAGGGTACATCTCGGTTTCATTCAACCTGACTGTATCCAACTCGAGCTATATAAGGATTCGCGGTTCAAACACCAACGACCTTGAACCCAGCCCCGATGAGCCAGGAGAAGATCCCTGGGCAGATCTATGGTTTTACACTAATCCGGTTTTTCTAATCCGCTCTAGCGGATAGCAACATGCAAACCATATACAAGCAGGCTGCAATCAAACCCGCTGCAGCAGCAAGCAGGTAAGGTAACTCATAAGAACGATATTCTGCGTACATTAAACCCAACAAGCCTGGCCCGGTAGCAACGCCAATGACAGTACACAGATTAGCCCATGAGAACAATCGACTGTAATCACGCATGCCGTACCTTTCTGCAATAATCAAGGGTTGCAGCATGAGTAAATTACCAACAGAAATACCCAGAACAGCCAAGCCGATAAATAACCACATCATCTGGTTACTCAACGCCAGCAAGATCAGAGCAGCAGTCTGCAACAGAATCATCGCCAAGGTAAACATCAGGATGGGAAAGTATTCCAGTAAAAACCCACCCGCCAACCGACCCAGGATGCTGAACAGGGGCAGAATTGCGATCGCAGCGGGTGCAGTTTGCAACGGCAGTCGTTCCGCTATCAACCCGTACTGATGCGCAATCCCCCCGACCTGCGCCATCATGACAAAAATATAGGAGATGTTCAGAACCCAGAAAAAGCCATCTCTGATAGCCACCCGAAAATAAACACCGTCAAGACTGGGCTCTTTTCCCTGCCAGGTTGCACCATCTGGCATCAAGCGCATTGAAGCTGGAGAAGATCGCAGGAACCAAGCGCTGATGGGAATCACGCCAAGGAGATAAAGCCCCGCCAGCCAGCTCGATGCCTCCGCTAGACCGACTTCGCGGATGAGCACCGCACTGGCAGGTGTGATCATGATCCCACCTATTGACAGACCTGTAGAGGCAATAGACAGCGCGCGTGCTCTGTAAATAACAAACCACCTTGCCACCAGCGTGGTTGCAGGCAGCAGGCTGGTAGCAGCAAAACCAAAACCAAATAAAGTGTACACCAGGTAGAGCTCTAGATTGGTATGAGCCGTGCCAACCCGGTATAAGCCAATGGCTGCAATCAGGGAACCTGGGATCATAATCCAGCGTATATCAACGCGGTCAAGCAAAGGCGCTATCAACAGCCCCGTTAAACCACTGACAACAAAAAAAATAGACACTGCAAAGGACGCAACCTCGACCGAAAAATGGCTCTCAGTTGTTAGCGCCTGTATCAATATAGCGTGATTGTAAAAACCCAGCCCGGAGCTAAATGCCAGAACCATGAAGAGTGCAATAACAATCTTCCAGCCGTAAAAAATTGGTGCAGCCACTTTTTTTCCACTATCGAGCGGGGCTAAACCATAGCACGTTTCACGGCCCTGGCAGTCGCAATGTGCCAGTCATTCTATGCTAAAATCGGCCCCGCCTGTTTCACCTGAGGACTCTACAATTTACCGTTGGATTATATTAGTTGGCGTCTGGCTGCTGTATGTCGCGTTTGGGCTCACCGCAACTAGCCTGGCACCGATGGTATCGCTAATCGAGGCTGACCTTAATATCTCCCATACGGCCATGGGTAGTATCATGGGCGCCTGGCAATTCACCTACATATTATTTGCCATTCCCTGTGGCATCCTGCTGGACCGAATCGGCTCAAGAACAGCGTTAACACTTGGTGCTGTTATCATTGCACTGTCATCTCTGGCAAGAGCATTTTCCACAGATTACTATGCCATGATCTGTGCCGTCATGATTTTTGGTATCGGCGGCCCGATTATCTCTGCTGGCGCACCCAAACTGATCACCCGCTGGTTCTCGGGCCAATCCAGAGGGCTGGCAATGGGCATTTACATGACTGGGCCAGCCATAGGCGGTATCGTTTCGCTCACGCTGACCCATTCCTTTCTAATACCGCTGATGGGGTCATGGCAGAACATCATGTTTGCCATCGCTAGTTTCTCAACCCTGACCGCCCTGGCCTGGTTTATAATCGCATCAAACGAACAAATGCAAACCAGAGAAAATCAATCCAGCGACATGCCGGCACAAGGCCAGACTGCAATTTTCCTTACCCTGATCAAATTGCCAGCAGTTCGATTGGTCCTACTCATGAGCGTTGGTATCTTCGCTTTTAATCATGGCCTCAATAACTGGTTGCCAGAATTATTAAAATTAACAGGCATGAGCCTGATCGAGGCCGGCTACTGGGCCGCTATACCCACCATCATCGGTATCCTCGGTTCTCTGACTATACCAAGGTTGGCCACCCCAGGGCGTCGTTTCAAAATTCTGTTCTGCCTAAGCCTCTGCGCCGCCCTGGCCAGTTATCTACTGCAATTCCAGACAACTTATGTGCTGACAACCGGCCTGTTGCTGCAGGGCATCGTTCGCTCCAGCATCATGACCGTTCTCATTCTTGCGCTGATCGAAATTCCAGGAATCAATGATCGCTATGCTGGGATTGCCAGCGGTCTGTTTTTCACTGCGGCCGAGGTTGGTGGGGTTTTAGGGCCGTTAGGCTTAGGACTTCTCTATGACATGACCGGGGGTTTTCAGTCCGGCCTTAACCTGTTGACCGTCACGGCTATCCTGATTGCCATGGCAACGGTGTTTTTAAATCGGTTAATGAGAATAAACGAACCCATTTTTAGCAAACCCAGCGATCAGCTCAAGATGCCCTGAATCTGCATGCAAGCCCGTATCCGCAGCAAACCGGGCAGCGGATGAACAAGCGTCTTCACAAAAGAATTAAACAATACCGCAGAAAATCCCTTTTTAGAGAGGATGTTGACCGCTTCTGAAAACTAGGATTGAACGGGTACTTCACAGTAAGGATTGGTTTCAAACTGGACACTGATCGCCGAATTTTTATGGCCTCCGGCACACCAGGAAGGCATTACCATGGAATATAGACCACTGCCACCCGCCATCAACACTAAAATCTGTTCAGCTGAGTCAAAGCAATACCGCCTGCCATGCGCGGACTGCTTCTTGCCAGAACCAGAACTCGATGGACCCTGCACTGGCTTATCAAAATAGCATCGCTGATACAATTCCTGGCAGGTCTTCATTCTACTTAGACCTGCACTTGCCAGTATATGGGCATGATCTGGGTTCAACACCACGGTCGCAGCGCCGCCGCCGAGCACCGCATTATTGGTAGCACTATTGGTCAGGCCAATGGCAAGCACATCTAACAGGCGCATATGATTATCAGGAAGGTCTGCGTTACCACTGTACATCACCGAATGAGGTGCTTCGGCACCAATCACTGTCACCACACTGTCATCTTCAGCAAAGCCGCGGCTGACATGAAGAGGCTCGAACGGACTTCCTTCTTCATCTTCAGCAAGACAATAGGTGAATTTTCCAGGATGGCCCAATAGCGCCATATCAGAAGTGCCGGCGCGCCCTCCGCCGATATTAATCATAGCCAGGCGTAGCGCTCTACCAATACTCGCATTGGCCCGGTGTCCAGGCCCCAGTGCGCCGAAGCCGCTTGATACCGGCCCACAATCACGTCTGGCAGGCCCGTTGACGATCAGCAAAGGCGCGGTACAGTGGGTCGTCGCCTGCATTTCAGTAAGATCAAACTCAGGTCTCAAAATTGCCTGGACCGCCGCGATAACAACGGGCATATAATCTGGCAGACAGCCTGCCATAACGGCCGCTACAGCTACTTTCTCAACCGTTGCCACCTTACCCGCCGGCCCCATAACGCCCAATTGCATATCACCTGCCATACTGGACTGGATTACCATCCTCTGCACCCGTTCATCGGTAGGAATAATAACGGGCAAGCCATCCGTGCACTGCCGCGCATGCAGCAGTTCCAGTGCAGCAGCCTCATCAGAGGCGGTTAACCAATCAGTCACGATGCAAACGCTGCGATAATCTTAGGCGTTATTTCCTCAGCAATAAGCTGCATATTTGCTTTACCACTGCCTGCAACGGGATGCGGCAGCTGAACCCTGGGTAATGCGGACATACCCAGCGACTGTGCAACGAAGTCTCCCTGAGGCCAGAAATCTGCGGTCACCAGGGCTATGCAAGGAATACCATTCCTGGCTGTCGCTATGCCGTCACGCACGGTGCCGGTAGTACAG
>JAPKEK010000250.1 GCA_028822125.1 Pseudomonadales bacterium
TGCTTTAGACAAACCCGTGGGGAAGACGGTACTGGGCAAATAAGAATTGGTAACCAGGCCCGACCAGAACAACTGAGAAAAATAGGGTTGATCCAGATTATCCACGGTAATCGTACGCCCTTCAAAACTGCCATGATCATGGGGAAAGGCAGTAGTTGCCATTTGCGGGCAAATGACGATATCCCAGTCCTCGAAAAAGAGACGCCAGGCATTGCGCAGCTTTTCTCTCGAAAAATTGGTTCTAATCCAGTCGCGATGAGACAATACCGCAGACCTCGCTGATACGGCATCTTCTGAGAAATCCTCTGGGTCAAGTTCATCCACTCTCTCCTGAATTTTCTTGACTTGACCAGGCGGCAGGTTGGCGGACATCACCGAATTCAACAAGGTACGATAATTCAGATTGTTTTCAACTCCAGTAAAATCAGGTCGCGCCGTGCTGGATACTGCAGCACCCATGTCACTGAGGATCCTACCAACCTGATCGGCGCGATCAGCTACCTCCTTTGATACCGGCGCCATTTCATCATTGCCCCAAATAACTACCCGCAGATCTTTTAGTTCAGTAAAATCAGCAGCTGGTAATTTCAACTGCCAGCCCAGAGCCTCCCTGTCTGCCGGGCCCGCCATAATATCCAGAGCCAGGTGCAGATCTTCAGCACTTCGTGCCAGCGGTCCGCATACAGCCAGGTCCGCTTCTGGAACACCTTCAACCAATTCATGGCCCTGCATAGGTATGACGCCATAGGTTGGCTTATGACCGTACACACCACAGAAGTGCGCAGGGTTCCTGATCGAACCACCAATATCCGAACCCGCCTCCAGACCCGAAAAGCCCGCTGCCAAAGCAGCGGCACTACCTCCAGAAGAGCCACCTGGAGTCAATTCAGTGTCCCAGGGATTACCTGTGGTCCCATAGACAGGGTTGTAACTCTGAAAATCTGCCAGCTCCACGGGTACATTGGTTTTCCCAAGAAAATGAGCCCCGGCTGTTTTAAAGCGGCGCACAGCCAGGCCATCCGCTTTCGCTACATTATTTCTAAAAGCTTCCAGCCCCCAGGAAGAAGGCGTTCCTTTAATGACATAGGACTCCTTGATGGTCATGGGCACACCGTGCAGTGGTCCTAGAGAATCTCCCTTTGCCAGCCTGGTATCGGCAGTTTCTGCTGCGGCCAGCGCTTCTTCAAAAATTCGCACCACGACAGCATTGATGGCGCCGTCATAGCGTTCAATACGGTCAATGTACAGCCGGGTTAACTCAACTGAACTGATTTGTTTTGACTGGATGATTCCGGCTAATTCAATGGCCGATAAAAATGCGACGTCTGTCATGTTTTCCTCTCTATTTTGTTTCCAGGAGTAGCCCTTGTGACCCACTTTCACAACCGTATAGATCAAATCCTTACGCAGTGCTCGATGCCGATAACCGATACAGTTAACAGTCGGTCAGTGCCCCCCTATCTGCCTACCGGCGCTTGGTGGCCTGCTATGCCTATACAGCTAGATAGATAGATCTTTTAAATTGTAATCCTTAATGACCGTAGCAATGTTTTCCTCGGTAAAACGGTAGTCATTCTCGAGTCCTGTAAAAGGGCGATAACAATAGGCTTTTTCGCCAGGATAACGCTTGCTCCGGGCATCGATAGCAACAGCAATGACCGCTGAACGTTCAAAAATACGCTGTTCGTCATACACTTCTGAAACAGCCTGGCTCAGAGAACCGCTTTGACCTAACACCGAGGAGCGACGATGAAACCCGAAAGTGAGCGAGACCCGCTGGTCAGGCGATGTATTGGCAAACGACGCATGCAGCATCTGGCGGTTGACAACCGTTACGTCGCCGGGCTGGCAAATCAGCGGAACCGCACCCGGCAGCTGTTCGGAACCCCCGTTTTCATGAACCAGACTCTTGATGTCCAGCTTGCCCGATCGATGTGAAGCGGGGATGACCCACAGACAGTTTCGCGAAGTGCAGGGATAAAGCTGAACCTGGAAATTAAAACCGTGAATACCCTCGTCCCAATAGCTGGCATCCCAGTGAGTAACCCCATCCTGATGCCAGGATACTGACCCACCAAGGTAGGGTAGCTTTACAAAGATTGCATCATTGTAGGGCACAAAGTCATCGCCATTGATCGCTGCAGCAATAGCCAGCAGGTCCGGATGGCCATAAAGTTCAAGCCCTGATGACATCGTCTGACACATACCACTCATCAAATGAACAACCTGCGCTGGCGAGCCCTTTTGCGGCTGAGGTTGGGCCATCTTTGTCGGATGGCGACCATTAAGTATGCTGGTTCCACCCCATGGGTCTGAAAGAGGTTCAATGAAATGATAGACCGGTACGGCGAATTCTGTACCAAAGGCAGGCCTGCCCTTGGCATCAAGTGGTTCTCCCCGGCCCGAAGGTGCTCGGTCGAGCAACGTTGCGATATCCTGCTGTAAGCTCGCGATTTCATCCGGCGTAACAAGCCCTTCAAAAATATAACAACCATGGTTAGCGTAGACTTCGAGAATATCCGAATGCAGGCGGCCGTCCGGGCCATATCTTACGGGCCCTTTAATACCCAGAGCATGTAAACGCGCCTCTCCCTGAACGCTATACTCAGTTAGCCCGTCAGCATGCGTGCGCATACTCAGTTCATTTTCTGAGGCACCACTGGGCCGAGTCGTTAGAGGCATATCAACCCCTTCTTATACTGATAAATAATAGCATCACAGATTCTTTCAGGTCGATTTCCTGAGTTGTCCAGAGCGGGGCTAAATATCAAAGATTGTTTCCTTGGCAACCACCCGACGGGGACTCAATTTAGTATCTGCAAATTTGGCCACATCCTCTGCAATGATTTGTTCACCTTCTTTGCTTGCAAAAAACTTAGTACGAAGATCCTGCTCTGATTCGAACCCGCATAAGGCTAAGCCATCCCAGACAGGCCCACTGAATCGATGCAGGACACTCAGTTGGGCATAATTGCTCATTGCCAAGTGGATAGAAAGTGCTAAAGGAGTATGGCCATCCCGCCAATGCCGATCGGCTGCCTCATGTCCCATGCTGGCATTTGCGACCAGGGTAAACACACCTACTACCCCGGGTTGCGGGCCCAATGGGTTTAACAGATCTCGAGTCTTCATTACCCGTCTGTCCACCAGATAGCCACCGACATCACTAGCTTTCAAAAGCGAATTCAGGTTGGGGTTAGTTGTACAAAGCAGCGCAGCAAAAGGGATATGCAGATCCCGGGCATTAACATCCTCATAAAGGCGGCCACCATAGTTCTCAGCAGTGTTCTCTGCCGTTTCTTTGTTGCTGAATGCGAGACAAAATTCCAGGGTCATAGTCAGCATGCTAACGTAGCCTGGAAAAAACCTCTAGGAATTAATCGATGTTCTCGTTAGCCCGGCTTAGCCTGCGCCGGCAGGCCAAGTATTCTGCATTGGACTATTATCAACTTAATCCACCCTAAAAAGCCGTAACCAAGCCTAAACCTATATAAACTTGAATGAGATCGAATAAATGACCTTTTCCCCTAGGTAATAAAGGTACACGCTGCCATCAAGGCCGAAGCACTAAACCCAGCCACTGGTGGCACATTAGTGGCATCTGCTAACCTGACAGCATTTAACGCGCTAGCAGGGGTATGAATTCCAGAGCCTGGCGCGGACAATCACTACAGAGAATTAACAGAATGAAAATACTCCTCCTTTGCGCCATGGTAAGCCTGTTGCTTCAAGCTTGTGATCAGACTAACCCGGATACCCTCAGGAACCTGGAACAGGGGCCTGCTCTGGGTTCAGATGAAGGTGCTAGCTTTAACTGGAAAGGCATCCCATTTGCCCAACCGCCAACTGGAGAACTACGCTGGCTGGCACCCCGGAAGGCCAGCCCCTGGCAGGGAACACTCAGCGCGAGGAGTTTCAGAGAGGCCTGTTTTCAGCCAGGCGGTATGTTTGGTGCATCCGAACAGGAATGGACTGGCTCTGAAGACTGCCTGTATCTTAATGTCTGGTCTCCTGCATTTACCCCGGAGGAGGCCAACACCCGGAAATTACCCGTGATGATGTGGGTCCATGGAGGCGCCAATGTCATAGGTTCGGCTGAAACCTACGACCCAAGGCAACTAGTGGAAAAACACCAGGTTATTGTTGTTACAGTGCAATACCGAATGTCTTCACTCGGTTGGTTTCGGCATCCTGCGTTCAGGCAGCAGGGTACGTCATTGGCCGACCAGTCGGGTAATTACGGCACCTTAGATACCATCATGGCACTCAGCTGGATTCAGGAAAATATCGCTAATTTCGGCGGCGATGCCAATAACGTGACCCTATTCGGTGAATCAGCAGGCGGGCACAATGTCATAGCGCTGTTTGCCTCACCGCTGGCATCAGGGCTATTCCATAAAGTCATTATGCAAAGCGGTATTGTTTCCGTACCCGACCTTTCACAGTCGGAAAGTTATTATCCGCAAAGCAACATCTCCGGCGCAATCAGCAGTCGAGAAGTCATCAACCATCTGCTGGTAGAGGATGGTCAGGCAAACGATCGGGAAACGGCAATCGCAGTTCAGGAGACCATGTCCATGGCCGAGATCGCGCGCTATGCCAGGAGCAAGTCACCTACTGAACTGCTTACCGCAGAACGCCTGGCCAGTCCACGAAAAGCGGGCATGACCCGGGCCTTTCCTGATGGTTACGTCATTCGCCGCGATGGCATAACGGCTTCTTTCGTCGACTCCGAGGCGGCCCGAACACCGCTCATCCTTGGCACAAACAGGGATGAGTCAAAGCTGTTCAATGCCATGAGTCCGAGACTGGTAAAATGGGGTGAAGCTGGCGGCTTGTATTCTTTTATCGGTCGCATGCCACTGGAGATTCTCAGACCAGATTACTACGACGCCACCAGTGACTATGGATCAGGATTCTGGAAACTCAGGGCTGCTGATCGTCCAGCCAGCCAATTAGTCCGATCAGGCCATACTGACACTTATGTGTATCGCTTTGACTGGGATGAGCTACCTGAAATCAATAGCGTCGACTACGCCAGGTTAATTGGCGCGGCGCATGCAATGGAACTGCTTTTTGT
>JAPKEK010000251.1 GCA_028822125.1 Pseudomonadales bacterium
CTGGATTGCGTCATCAAGCTCCAGGTCATCCATCCTGATACGACCTGATTTATCCTCTCGTAACGGCTCACCAGAAAATAACTGGGTCCTGAATAACCTGTCAGTCTGTTCAATACAGCCTTCATGTGTACCGGCAGCTTTCATTGCCCTGAATAACAAGGACAGATAAACGCTCATACCAGGGATAGCAGACGCAGCCTGGGTCAACAGCCCTTTCATGACCACCACGTGCGCCTTTCCTGCAACCCTGTGAAGTGCGCTGACTACACTCGCTGCCGCTCGATCTAAATCTTCCTTGGCTTTACCAATGGTGCCGTGATAATAAATCGGCCAAGTGACCTGGCTACCCAGGTAAGTATAATTTGTGGTCAAACAGCCTTCGGCCAGGCAATCATTTTCGAGCAGGGCCTTAATCCAGTCTTCCCAATCTTCACCGCCCATAACCTTCACAGTGTCGGCTATTTCCTCAGGCTCTGCTGGTTCCAGTCTTAGGGATCGAAGTTGCTGCGTATTAAAATCAATCGTGCTACCTTCAAAAGCTTCACCGATGGGTTTTAACACAGATCTGACAGTCTCTCCTGAAGACAGGGTGCGCGCTGGCGCGGCAAGCGAGTAAATCACCATATCTACCTGCCCCAAATCTCGTTTAATACAATCGATCACAGCCAATTTCATCTCTGTGGAAAAGGCATCACCATTGAAGTTACTGGCATACAAGCCTGCGTCATGAGCGGCCCTGGTAAAAGCTGCCGACTTATACCATCCCGCTGACGCGGTACGGCCTTTTTTTGAAGGTCGCTCAAAGAAAACCCCAATCGTTGCTGCAGAACAACCAAAAGCGGCACTGATTCTGGAAGCCAGGCCATAGCCTCCTGACGAACCTATTACCAGAACTCGCCGGGGACCTGCCTTGATGAGACCACCTGCCCTGACCCTACTGATCTGATTCTCTACATCCTGCGCGCAGCCCTGTGGATGTGCCGTGGTACAAAGGAATCCCTTTATTCTAGGTTGAATGATCATAGCTTACCGTTTCCTGATGTATTGAATTCCTGTCCGCTCTTTTTCACTGGTTTCTGTTGCCGATGCGATCTGCCAGCACTAGCCATACCACCAATGCACCTGTTAATAACATTGGAATGCACAACAGCTGACCCTGCGACATCCATCCCAGTGCTACAAAACCCATATGACTATCCGGTGCCCTGAAAAATTCGGAAACAAACCTAAGCAAACCATAGGCAATGAGGAATACCCCCGAGATAAACCCTGTTTTCTGATTTCGACCTGCGAGTAACCATATAACAATAAACAGTATTGGCCCTTCCAGGCAGGCCTGATAGAGGCTCGAAGGATGCCTGGCTATTGTCTCTCCAGAGTAAACCAGGGCCCAGGGCACGTCAGTGATTCTACCGGGTAACTCAGCATTGATAAAATTACCGATCCGTCCACAACCCAGGCCTAGCGGAATAGCGGGTGCAACAAAATCCGTCACTGCCAGAAAAGAACGGCCCTGCCTGTGGGCAAAATAAAGCCCGGCGATGATCACCCCGAGCAGGCCACCATGAAAAGACATTCCGCCTTGCCAGACTTTAAACAGGGTCAACGGATTAGCCAATAAATTATCAAAGCCGTAGAACAACATATAACCCATACGACCGCCGAGAATAACGCCCAGGACGCCATAAAATATCAGATCAGATATCTGTTCCTCGGACCAGGCAGGTTTCGACCAGGCTGCCCGATACAACATGACTCGCCAACACAGAAATATGGCGGCCAAATAACTGATTGCATACCAGTGAATATTAAACGGACCCAGAGCAATGGCCACCGGGTCAATTTGAGGGTAATGCCACATTTTCTCCATCCCAGGTTATTGATTAATGAATGCACAGGTCAACCATTCTGGTAGACTGTGCATTTGCCTGCTTATCATGTGCCTAATTTTATTTGCCTATCAAGCCAACGATCAATACCAATTAGTGGTTGCTGCCAATCGTGACGAATTCTATCAGCGGGAAGCGGCAAGAGCACATTTTTGGGAAACAAATAAAGAAGTACTGGCCGGCCGGGATCTTCAAGCCGGTGGATCCTGGCTGGGCGTTGACCGATCAAATCGGTTTGCCGCCGTTACCAACTTTCGAGAAGACTTATCCGGGCCGCTACCGCCACGTAGTCGCGGCGAACTGGTCAGCGACTTTTTATCCCTGAAGCACTCTGCCTCTGAGTACCTAAATCAAATTCGCACAAAAAGATTAGAATATCGCGGCTTCAATCTTATCCTGATGGATAAAACCGGCTGCTTTTATTATAACAATCGCACCGATCAATTAAACGAGCTAGCACCGGGCTACTATGGCTTATCGAATCAAACGCTCGATTGCAATTGGCCTAAGGTAAGCGAAGGCACCCGTAAACTACAGCAACTACTCAATGAAAAACCGAGTTCAGAATTAGACACTGCCATGCTTGGACTGCTCCAGGACAGGGGAGATGATAGAGACTTTTCCAACAGCTTTATCGCCTCTCCAGGCTATGGAACCTGTGTCTCCACACTGGTAAAAATACAACGTCATGAAGTCTCGTTTATGGAACTGGCCTATCCACCTACGGGTAGACCTGATGACCAGCGCAGCTTTATCTGGCAAAGCTAACGCCTTGAACGAACAATCTGGCTCAAGCCGTTTTCCCGCAACACATTTTCTACCCGCTGTTTTATCTGGTCTGCAGAATTCATTTCCAGCACTTCCTTTAACAACGCCTTCGACTGCTCGAAACTGACCGTGGTAAGCGCTTTTTTTACCATGAGAAGATTAGGCGAGTTCATCGACAGAACCTGGTAGCCCATCGCCATTAACAGCAAGGCAGCGGCTGGATTGCCAGCCATCTCACCACAAATCCCAACTCCTTTCTTAGCTTGATTCGCCGTTTGCGCTACATAATACAGCGCTTTTAAGACGGCTGGGTGAAACTCCTGATAAAGACCGGCAACCCGGGAATTGTTGCGATCCACGGCAAGCATATACTGCACCAGGTCATTACTGCCAACAGACAAAAAATCCACCCGCTCAAGAATGTCAGCTGCCTGATAGACAGCGGCCGGAACTTCGATCATGACACCAATATCGGGCATTTCTATATCAGCACCTTCTTCCTTGATTTCTGTATAACACTGCTTGATTAGTACCTTGGCCGCATCAATTTCAGACACACTGCTAACCATTGGCAGCATAATTCTCAGATACGATTCAATGCCTTCGCTAGCTCTGATCATTGCCCTGATCTGGGCCAGGAATATTTCTGGATGATCAAGGGAAACTCGAATACCGCGCCAGCCGAGAAAAGGGTTTTCTTCCTTGATCGGGAAATAGGGTAACGACTTATCGCCACCAATATCCAGTGTTCGCATGGTAACCGGGTATGGAGAAAATGCCTGCATATGTTCACGATAGATCTTGCGCTGTTCTTCTTCAGTGGGAAAGGCTTCATTCATCATGAAATAGACCTCGGTACGATACAGGCCAACTCCCTCAGCCCCTCTATCAAGGGATTTAGCCACGTCACTTAATAATCCCGTGTTAACCCACAGCAAAGTACGCTTGCCATCAGGCGTACGACAAGTCAAATTCTTGATACCCTCCAGATCCCGCTGCAGATCTAGCTCTTCCTTCTGGACCTTCTCGTAATAGGCTTTCTGAGAGTTTGTAGGGGCGGTAATAAGATTGCCCTGGAAGCCATCGACAATCATGGTGCCACCATCAATCAATTCCATAGGCAAATCCTGTACGCCCATGGCCGTCGGTATACCCAACGCCTCCGCTAAAATAGCCAGATGGGAATTCACCGAACCGCGACCCGATACCAGCGCTTTCAGGCGACCGATTGGCACCGCTGCGAGATCTCCCACAGCAAGGTCATTGCCAACTAGAATAGCGTCTCTTGGGAAATGCAGCTTACGACGATCTGTCTTTTCTAAATGACCGAGAATACGTACGCCAATATCTTTGATATCGTTGCCACGCTCACGTAGATAACTGTCTTCCATTACCTCAAAACGACTCACATGATCCTGAATAACCTGTCTCAGTGCGCCCTGGGCCCACTGCCCCTTGCGGATTTTCCTGAGCACTTCACGGGGAATTGCCGAATCATCCAGCATATGCAGAAAGGCATCAAACAAATTCAATTCCTGCTGCTCCAGCCCGCCAGCCAGGCTTTCAGCAAGTGTTCTGATATCTTGCTTGGTATTAACAACTGCTTTTTCGAAGCGATCAACCTCTCTGGCTTCATTACGGATTTTGCGATACGGCACCTGGTCTAAATCCACACTGGGGTAGATTACAACTGCAGTACCAATGGCTACCCCTGGAGCACCTGGACTGCCCTTGAATAATCGAGAAGATCTCCGGGCTCTCTGCAGGGAAAGTGTTCCAGTCGCTTTAGCATGAGCGATGACGCCCGCTAACTGAGCTGACAGGGTAATCAGAAATGCTTCCTCACTCTCATCAAACTTCCGCTTGCTCTTTTGCTGAACAACTAACACGCCTAGCACCTGGCCCTGATGGATGATGGGTACCCCTAAAAAGGAATGAAAAGCATCCTCACCGATTTCAGCAATGTACTGATTCCTGGGGTGGTCACCTACATTTTCAACGTTAACGGGTTCGGCCCGTTCCGCAACATAACCTACCAGCCCTTCATTTGCGCCCAGAGATATTTTGCCCACGGCCTGTTTATTCAAACCTCGAGTTGCTCTGAATACATAGCGCTTGGATTTCTCGTCGAACAGGTAAACACTGCAGACTTCACTAGCCATGATGGTCTGAGTACGATCAACTATGATTTCAAGCGCCCGCGACAAATCAGAGACCGCACTGACCTCCTGAACAACCCGGCGTAATTCCTCTAGCATAGCTGTGGATCTAGTTCATGCATTTGTTAAGACTCGGTGCTAATTCCTTCAAGGCTTTGGAGTACACATTCTTCTTGAAACCCACTATCTGACCAACAGGATACCAATAGCTAACCCATTGCCAGCCATCGAATTCGGGTGACCCGCTGTAAACCAGATCAAA
>JAPKEK010000252.1 GCA_028822125.1 Pseudomonadales bacterium
TATGTTGCGAGCAGCCAAGGATTCTGGCGATTCGCTATTGATTATCATCAATGATAATTTAGATATACTCAAAATTGAAGCAGGCAAATTGGAATTTGATCCCCAGCCCGTTGACCTGATCGATTTGGCGGAATCTGCAGTAATTATCATGTCCCCAAACGCAAAAAAGAATGAACAGCAATTGATTGTGTCAAGCGATCCTGCTTTGCCCGAAAGGTTATTGGTTGATGATCTTAGAATCAGGCAGATACTGCCGAATTTGCTGGGCAATGCCATGAAATTTTCGCCTCATGGAAGCGACATTGTATTGTTCCTGGAGGTTGTCAAGCACCGTCCAGGCTGTGACTGCATCGTACGGTTTGTGGTAGTGGACAAGGGCAAAGGAATCTCTGACGAAGTACAGAAAAACCTGTTTTTGGATTTTTCTCAAGCGGAGACTTCCACTAGCAGGCGCTTTGGTGGGCCAGCCTGGGGTTATCAATCTGTCGTCGCCTGACTGAGATTATGGACGGCTCCATCTCGGTGGAGAGCAAATTGGGTGAAGGCTTAAGCTTCAAGGTTGAAATTACCTTCGAGGAAGAGTCGGCGACGGTTTCAAATAGACCCGCTAAAGCGCTTGAAGGGGTCTATGTCATTATTCTGGAAGAGCATGATAGCCTGTTCAAAATGGAAGAGCGGTTGTCAGGGCATCAGGGCGCGCAAGTCACGCGAGTCAATGATATTCAGCAGTTAAAGAAACATTTGGTCTCCAGGCCTCTGATGATCACAAGCAGATAGAGTGTGCTGCTGTCATCATGGGCTCGACTATAACGCGAAATCAGCAGGAACAATGGCGCCATGAGGTTATTCGATTGATTGATCAATCCGTCAGCTTTGTATTGATGGGTTATGGGTCGAGACAGAGAATCAGAGTTTCTGCAGAAGGGCTGGTATTGATTGATTCCAACCCGGTCAACTGGCGAGAGCGAATATCTGCAGTGGCTGTGTCGATTGGTCGTCAGGTGATTGCTGATGACGAAAATGTTGTCTTGGAGGAATTTGGAGGCTAGGTCCCGCTGTCAATGTATGAGGCGAGGCAGCGTGGCGAATTGGTTTTGGTAGCAGAGGATAATGTTATTAATCAGTAGGTGATTCCACGGCAACTCAATGGACTGGGTCGTGCCTGTGAGGTGGTGGATGATGGTGTGGCTGCTATTGAGAAACTCAGGGGTAGCCAGTATGCGATGTTATTGACAGATTGTGATATGCCTAACATGGATGGCTATGAGCTTGCCAGACAGATCAGAAGCGAGGAAGGTGAATTAATACACTTGCCGATTGTGGCGATTACTGCAAATGCTATAGATGGTGCTGCACAGGATTGTCTTGAAGCAGGAATGGATGATTACATCGCAAAGACGGTACAGATGAGCGAAGTGCATCGAGTACCGGAAGTCTTCATGCCGCGTAAGGAGACCCTTGTGTTGCTACCGGATGTAGAGCAGGCAGCAGAGCTGGCAACGGAACAGGCAAGCCAGCAGAGCAACGAAAGCGTGCCGGACAGAGTCCTGGATACTTCTTCTCTCAGTGCCATTTTTGGTGACGATGAGCAGACCATTAAAGAGCTTTTAGAGGAGTTTATAGTATCTTCTGAGGAAACCATGACTGATCTGAATGCGGCTGTGGATCAGGAATCTGTAGACCAGGTTAGATCCTCAGCGGATAAATTAAAGTCAGCCGCACGAGCGGTGGGTGCTCATGTTCTTGCAGATCTGTGCGAGGCGCTTGAGGCAGCTGGGAAGGAAAAAGATTGGATAAAATAAACGAAGCTGGACCCGCCGCTCTCATCGCCTTTAGTCATATTAGGGATAGAATTTAAACAGGCCAGTGAGATTGAGCTGGCTAGCCTGGTATCACAATTTAGTGGACCCCAGTGGGTAAACGATCTTGGCTGTTCTGATCATGTTATCCTGTAATTGAATTATCTCTATTCTATAGCCTTCCAGGGTCAGGCAGACTGGTGTTTCGGGTATGGTTTCCAGATATTCAGTGATCAGACCGTTGAGTGTTTTAGGACCATCTTGAGGTAAGTTCCAGCCAAGTGCTCGATTGATGCTTCTCACTGTAGCACCCCCATCGACCAGATACTCACCGTTCGGCTGGGGGTGGATATCATTGCTGGCTGAGGCCAGGTCGGTGGTAAACTCGCCCACAATTTCTTCTAAAATGTCCTCGAGCGTAACAATGCCCTGGATGTCGCCATATTCATCAACGACGAGGCCGATACGCTCTTTTCTTTTTTGAAAGTGGCGCAGTTGGGTCTGCAGAGGTGTGCTCTCCGGTACAAAATAAGGCTCATCAACTTCCTGTAGTATAGCCGCCTTGCTGTATCCTTCTTCGGCTACAAAACGGATGGCATTACGGAGATGAAGGATACCGATGATTTTATCAATGTCCTCTTTATAAACGGGCAGTCGGGTGTGTTGAGAGGCGCGCAGCAGGGCGATAATCTCCTCTATGTCATCGTCAAGGTCAATGCCGATAATTTCATTTCTCGGCACCATGATGTCATCGACAGTTACTTTGTCCAGATCCAGTACACCGAGCATCATATGCTGTGATTGAGACGGGATTTTTGAGCCTTCGAATACGACCGTTCTTAACTCATCCCGACTTAGATGATCCTCCTCTGCTTCGCTCTGTTGCAGTCCGAATATACTCAACAGGCCATTGGCCAGACCGTTTACCATCCAGACCAGCGGATACAATATCCAGAGTAGTGCTTGTAAAATGTAGGAAGACGGCAGTGCGACTTTTTCAGGGTAAGCGGCGGCGATCGTTTTAGGTGCGACTTCAGCGAAAATCAGGAACACAACGGTGCAGATAATCGGTGCCCAGACCACGCCATTTTCACCGAGTATCTCGATAGCTAGGATGGTCGCCACAGAAGCGGCTGAAAAATTCACAAAATTATTGCCGATCAGAATGACGCCCAGGAGACGATCAGGGCGTTTGAGCAGTGTTGAAACGCGTTTAGCTCCACCGTTGCCCTGTTTCATCAGATGTCTCAACCGGTAACGATTGAGTGCCATCATGGCCGTTTCAGACGCAGAGAAGTAGGCGGATAAGATAATCAGGCTAATAATGGCAGAGAATAAGGTGCCAAGGGACGGGTCGTCCAAAGAGATGTACTCTCGGTTTGTCTGTTTTACGGGTTTTATAGGATTACTGGGGTAAGTGTCAAGCTAACTAGACGCGATGTAGAATCAATTCGATTACAAATTTGCTGCCAAAGTAGCCTAGTACCAGCAGGATAAACCCCGCCAATGTCCACCGTGATGCCAGTGTGCCTCGCCAGCCGAGATAGTAACGACCCCACAACAGGACCACAAAGATAACCCAGGCGGCTGCCGTGATGACCGTATGATGAACTAGTCCGGGGATGTCGGCGTTTTCGAGAAACAGAAAACCTGAGATGATTGATAAAGTCAGAAGAGACAGGCCTATCCATATGGATCGGAATAACAGTGTATCCAGAGTTTGAACAGGTGGTAGCAATTTTGTTATTGCTGATTGCCTTTGTCTTAAATAGTAATCACCGAGGGAAAGTGCAATAGCCTGTAACGCAGCTATCGAAAGAAAACTATAGGCAACAACTGAAAGGATAATGTGCAGTATCAGACCATTGGATAATTGCCCACGACTGGCGACAGTGTCTGGAAACAGCAGCAGCATGATGAGGCTCACAGCCGAAAGGGGGAAAACAATGATGGCCAGATCGCTCAAGGATTTACGTAAGCTGCTCAGTGTGATTAAACAGGATATGACCAGTGCCATCAGGCAGAGCATGGTAAATAATCCAAGATTGACGCCGGCTTTGTCGCTCAAAACCAGCCAGATAACGCCAGCGTGACTGACACAGGCTGTCAGTGAACATATCTTTATCAGCCGGTCAGAACCGGAATAGGCGTCTGATCCACGCCACAGCAGACGCACACTTATCAGGTAGGTGGCGATGGCGATCAGACCTGGGACTGTTATTTGCATATTGCCATTCCATGTCAGCCTGGGGAAAGTTCAAAAATAAAATAATCGGCTTTGCAATGTAATATAATAACAGCATCTGGCACCTTGCTCATTAAAAATTAACCTAGCGAAATTAGACGTATTATGTTTGAAACATTATCTGAAAGGCTGTCAACGACCCTCAATGCCCTGACTGGCAAAGGTGTGCTGACGGATGAGAATATTACCTCCAGTCTGCGTGAAGTGAGACTGGCGCTTTTAGAGGCTGATGTTGCTTTACCCGTGGTTAAGCGTTTTATTGAGCAGGTGAAAACAAGCGCTGTTGGGATGCAGGTGACTAAAAGCCTGTCTCCGGGGCAGGTATTCCTTAAGATCGTAAACGAGGAATTAGTTACCATAATGGGTTCGGCGTCGTCAGGGCTGGACATGCAGGTTCAGCCACCTGCAGTGATTCTTATGGCGGGCCTGCAAGGCGTTGGAAAAACCACGAGCGTAGCCAAACTGGCCAGATGGCTGAAGCAACATGAAAAGAAAACGGTCATGGTTGCCAGTACTGATGTGTATCGCCCTGCGGCAATAGATCAACTGCAAACGCTTGCGCAGACAGCTGAACTGCTCTTTCATGCCAGTGACGTATCCCAGAAACCGGCCACCATAGCCAGAGCGGCACTGGCATCAGCAAAGAAACAGTTTGCCGATGTGCTGATCATCGATACTGCCGGTCGTCTTCATGTGGATGGTGAGATGATGCAGGAGATAAGATCTCTGCATGAAATTCTGACACCCGTGGAAACATTGTTTGTTGTGGACGCAATGACAGGACAGGATGCGGCCAATACAGCAAAAGCATTCAGTGATGAGTTACCGCTTACCGGTGTGATTCTGACTAAAACGGACGGAGATGCCAGGGGCGGGGCGGCATTGTCCGTACGATATATCACTGAAAAGCCCATCAAGTTCATATCCTCCGGGGAAGGTCTGGAAACTTTTGATGTATTCCATCCTGAGCGAATAGCATCAAGAATTTTAGGCATGGGTGATGTTCTGTCTCTTATCGAAGAGGCTGAACAGAA
>JAPKEK010000253.1 GCA_028822125.1 Pseudomonadales bacterium
GCTGCCTACTCTACCCTAATCGGTATCTGATTTTCCTGGCAGTCATCCTTCTCTGTAGTGCCTGGATATCCGCCTATACGTCTTATCATATGCCCGGTAGCATTCTTAATCACACCAGTTCGTCTGCCCCTGAAAACCACTACAGAATTAAAAAAGGAATGAAGTGTTAGGCAAAGACCTGACTACAGCACCGCCGGTGTAGACAATTACTGATACGATTGTCGGCATGCCGTTCAATATAAAAGGCAGTTAACTAATGCTCTCCTAGCTCACGACTGACTTGGGGGCTTTTGTTGACTCAGGCAATCAAGCAACAGTTTATCAAAGCGACTGGTATCGCTGGCATGGCCTGCACGCACAAACGGATCCCATTTGGGGACCCCGCTTTCAATTCGGTCACCCATCACGGTTACCCTCTGAATTAGCCGTTCTTCCTTGAAATCATTCAGGACCTTATGCTGCGTACATCGGTTGTCCCACATGGCAATTGTGCCTTGGTCCCAAGAATAGCGAACGGTGAACTGCAAGCTTGCAACCCAACTGGTTAGATGCCTCAGCAGCAGGCTGCTCTCTACATGGCTCAGTTCCACGATGCGCCGGGTAAAATGTTCATTTACGAACAGCCCTTTTCTACCCGTATCCGGATGTGATCTAACAACTGGATGGATCGTCATTACATCGCTACGACCATGGGGTTCAGCATTATGCAGCGCCGTTAAACCATCACACAATTCACGTAATGGTGCTGATAGACCTTCATAAGCAAGTTCAGGATTCGCCCACAAAGTATCTCCGCCTATGCTCGGGCACTTCACCATATTCAGAATTGAGAAGAGGGCTGGATTTGGCTGGAAAGTGATATCAGAATGCCATTCATCAGCAATACCGCCATGACTCGCAGCGAGTTCAAAAACTTTATTATGGCCTGTGAATGGATTAATTTTGTGAGGATGACCTTCAAGTTCACCGAAGTGTTCACCAAAAGCAACGTGCTCATCAATATCCAAATTCTGTCCCGGGAAAAACAACACCTTGTGCTCCAGCAATAAACCCAGAATAACCTTGGCCTGCTCTGGTTTAAGAGTGCCGAGATTAATATTACTGACCTCAGCACCAAGCGCAGGGGCTAATCGAGTTACTTGCACAGATTTCAGTTCTCGCATCTACCACTCCCGGGTTAGCACCCTATCACTGAATTAATTATAACCTTGGTATGAAACTACGGAAATGGCATTAATCTCACCGGTACGCCCGTGCAGGCCTCCGGCGGGTTCTGCGTCATCCACACTATAATGGTGTCCGCTAAAGCATACTTTTCAGCTCTCAGCTGGTGATACAGATCATGCGATGCAGTATCAATGATTGCCTTGTAATGTCTTATCTGACCTCGCCTTACCAGTTGTAACTCAGGCCGCTGAACTAACTGGTCTAACCAGAAATCTCCTTGCTCGCCATGCTCAATCCAAGCGTTATCATCACGATCAACAATCCACACCCGTACATTACTATTGTCCCCTGCCGACGTCTGCTTAACTAAGGTAACGACTTCACCCCCTAATTCAGACGCGGCATAGATAATTATGACAAACAACCCACCGCCCCCAAGAACTGCACCCACCAAAGTATAAAAAAGTCTCAATTAACCCCTCCTGGATAAAAAGTCGGTTGACCTGGGCGGAAAGCTCCGTAATCCCGAGGAATAACCCGAGCATATCTGTCCTGGTTTTCCCAAACTTCCAAATAGCAACACCACTCTATGAATTACTACCAGAAAATCAGCAGTCCCCCTCTGACTATCGATGACTCATGCACCCATGGTTTCCAAAAAAGAATACAAAGGATAGCCAGCCCATGATCGATCCACAATAATTTTATCAGCATGGCCCGTGGTCTCTTCGTCACGATTTATGGAAATTCACCTTATCAATCTCTACTGCCCTGCCTTGATCCTAATTGCTGCAGTCATCGGCGCTTCATTCTCCATTCAGAGCATACAGGGTAAGCGTGTCTGAAAGTGCATAAATTCAGGCTCTCTATAAGAATCTAGACTGCCTTTTGCTACTGAGGTCTGAACGATTTTGTTTACTGGTCTTTTGTTTACTCGTCATGGATTTTCTGGCCGATTGCAGTGGGTATAAAGAATCCAGGCCAGTATCTATCCACATCCTCGAAGACAAAACCGGTGTCAATATTGGCTAAGCCTAGAGATTCCCCTTGCCGCCAGCTGTTAGCAATTTTCAGCAAATACCCGCCTCTTGACATAATACCTTTGTGGCACGGGGCGACTGCACAAAAAAAATCGGGCAGATAATCGGTAGATTGCCGAGTATTTCTGACCAAATTGCACTCATCTCTTTGAACAGATTTTTTCAATATCAGAAGAAACCATGGCACACGCAGAAACAAAAATATCTTAAATCTACTGACATCCAAAAATGTACCAATACCATAATAACCCTGAATACAACCTTCTCAGCGTTCGGCACTTTAGTCATTTCGAGGTTGCAAAAAGCACCAAGGCTCTTGTAACAGTTAATAGGCTTTTATCAGAAAATGATAGGCCGTCACTCGAGCATATTGCTATCGATTTTAGAAAGGTCGTATCAGCAACCTTATATAATACTGATCGTGCCCTACATAGCCTCATGCACGAAAAAATGTTAGCGGTTCCCGCGGATTTAGGGATGTATCGACTCTGCGACAAAGAAAACCCAGTGACTCCGACACTATGGGAAAGACTCAGTCGAACCAAAGAAGTAATTCAACAGGGTGGCTTCTTGGAAAACGATCCGCTTAACCTATTTAATGAGCAAGAATTACTGACTCACCTTAATCTGCCTACAGACATTAAGATATTTGATGACGACCTCGATTGGCAAACCGCTAATTTCGGTCAATCGCTTCCTGATACCTAATAATCAACAAGGAAATAGAGGTAACACTAACCACTGGAACCATCCTGGCTCCGCCCTGCAGTACCTTTTAACAAAAACCCCTAACAGAAGATCCACCTGAAATTGTTCTGATTCAACGTCATGGCTGTGAGAGAACCTGCACCAGGATAATCCAGGTGTGACGAGGTCTAACCAAATTCAATGTATAAAACAACCGCCTGCAAGCCAGTGAGACTGTTATCGACGGAAAACCAATTACCATCGAATTAGGCTGCAACCAGACTATGAAACCAGGAAAGATCCGCTAAATCAATTTGCAATGCCCGACTGCCTAGCTACCCGCTTTTGCCTGGCTGGCCAGCCAGTGGACTCGCTCTGCTATTAAGTTCAGCCCGCACCCTGGCATGATAGGCTTTATCAATGCGGTAGCCTGCGTAAATACAGGCAGCAATGAGTCCCCAGATCATAGCAAAAGGCCCATCGATGATGCCCAGGGCATATATTTTATCAGGATGAATCTGGCTGGCGGGGACGCCTTGTGGAAATTCGATAACGTCGAGTGCAATCCCAGCTACCACGTGGCCAATGCCATTGGTTACTTTAGCAAAAAACGTTCTTGCCGAATAAAAAATTCCTTCCTGGCGACGTCCGGTTTTTAACTCATGGTCATCGGCTATATCTGCCAGTGCAGACATCACGCTGATATTAAGAATAGAGCCGCAGGTAGACGCAATGGTGCCGAAGCAGATCACAAAAACAACCAATGTCAGAGTCGAATTTTCAGGTGCCAGATCCATGAGCCGTAAAGTCACCGCTGTCGACCAGGAAACACTGAGGCCGGCAGCAGACCAAACTATCGCCCAGCGTTTTTCTATTAACTGATGGATGCGCGCTGTCACCAGAAAACCAATGGCATAGCCAAACACATTGGCTAGTATTAACAGGCCAATCTGCTGGTCGGTAAACTCCCAATAAAAGGTACCCATATAAAGACCCAGAGTCTCATGGGTGCCAATGGTTACCGACAGGAAAAACAGGCCAAAAAGCAGATAGAGATAATTTCGATTTTTCATGGCATCAGACATTTCTACAAACAGTTGTCGCACAGAGAATGCCGGGAGTTCCTCAGGCACTTTCTTCAACCGAGGTATCTGGCGCAGGGTAAGGAACGCAGAGGTCAGCATGCATACCATGATTAAGCTGATACAGAAAACAACAACGGGGCTATAAGCGGACTGATCCATTCTGCCATTATCATATTCTGGAAATATGAAAAACCAGACAACCACATGCATGACAATGACACCTGCGTAGGTGAATATATTGTTGTAACTCATAATGGTTGTTCGTTCGATATAGTCATCACTGAGTTCAGCGCCCATGGCCAGATGGGGCACTGCAAACAAGGTCGAACAAACCCGCATGACCACCGTACAGACGGCGAACCAGGCAAACAGTTCCATTTCCGTCAGACCAGTGGGCGGGTTAAATATCAGATAGATCGTAATAATCAGTGGCAATGGGGCTACAAACATAAACGGATGACGCCGGCCCAGCTTAGACCGCCAACGATCTGAAATCGAACCCACTACAGGATCCGTAATCGCGTCTGATGCAATGCCGATAGTAACAGCGGCGGCAGTGAGCGTTCCTGATAGGCCTATAATCTGGTTATAGAAAAAAAAAGTCAGGGCATTGAATATCCAATTGGTTGCCGCCTCCCCGGAAGCACCAAGACCAAATGCCAATTTAGCTGGAAGCGACACTTTCGCTTTGTTCATGGAAGTCAATGTCCTAACTTTGATCCTAAGAATAGATCACGTTCCCTGGGATTTTACAAATTGGGCTATTCCACCCTCCTTATCAGGACAAGCGGTTTTCTGGTTTCAGCCACTGCAGACCTGCTTAAACAAGCATAGCCCTATAAGAAACGCCCTGGCGGTTATGAGCCCTATTTTTTCGATTAAGCAAAACACCCGTCAGGTTAGCCAACACAGCGACATCAGTAACAGTTTCACCCTCTAGAGCCGGCTAGTTACCCTGAGCTATGAAAGTGGCTGGGTAATAGGAACCCGTATGCTCACAGCTATTCACCGGGGATTTCAATCCGAACATCAACATTCTCACCAAATTTAGGTCAGGTCCTACATCC
>JAPKEK010000254.1 GCA_028822125.1 Pseudomonadales bacterium
ACAGACTGAGCACATCAGGAAAACTGAAACTGGCACCTTCAATATCGTTCTCAAGCGGGTTTATAAAATATTGACTCGCACCATTAAATTTGCTGTTTTTGAGGTTAGTCGACCTGAACTGGGAGTCTGTCAGCTCGGTTCCTGAAAAGTCTGCGTTTGACAGGTCACAGCCTTCGAAATTGACATCGTGAGCTTTGCAACGTGTTGCCACTAGTTCAGAAAATTTCAGTTCATAAAAGTTTGAAAAACTGATATCACATTCGTCAAGATATATCGGTGAAGTTTGGTTAAAACTGTTCCAGTCCAATAGCGTCCAGTCGATTCCAGTCAGTTTGCAGCCGTAAAATTCGCAGTCCAGAAAGCGGCTGCGATCAAATCTTGCCAGGCCCAAATTTGTGTTCTGGAATCGGCAGTCAATAAACCTGCAATCCTCTAAACGGCAGTCGGAAAAGTCGCAGTGGATGAAATGGCAAAGCTCGTAGTGGTTCAGGCTTATGTGTTGCCGTGAATAATCCTGATCTTCAAAACGTTTATCGGTATGGGTTTGGTTATCGTTCATGGCCTCCTCCGCAAGGTATGCCGGGCAGATAGTGTTGAGCCTTTTGTAAACAAGACTGGTTCGAACAGCCTTGACGGGCGCTGCTTTGCCTCGGGGTGGTCAGGGTAGCCGACTTCTTGCCGGCAACGCTCGTTCCGATTCGCGATTTCCATCAGAGGATATCAGCCTGTAGACCGTCGGCTCAGTTTATTTCTTAATTAAGGCCTAATCTCGTAATAGAGGTTGGCAGCCTCGCCAAAGTCGTGCTCGGTGAATCTAGTAAAACCGGCTTCAGCGGTCATTTCCCTGGCTACCTGAGGATTGAAACCCAGCGTGCCCAGGCCTGCGCCATCGGGTTCTGACATTGCAGAAGACATGCAGGCTGAGACCGAAAACCCATAAAACATGGCGAGTAATGGGTTGTCCAGATTCTCCTGGAAATCGGGCTGACTGCGAATATCTTTAATTAACCAGGTACCGGTGGGCTTTAGGCTACGCCGAACTGCTTTGATGACTGTCATTGGACGAGTCATATCATGGATGCAGTCGAACGATAATATGAAGTCGTAATTTGCCGTGTCAGGTAGATCTTCTCCTCCAGCTGCAAAAGCCTTGATGTTGGTAAGACCTTTTTTCTCGCTGCTTTTCTTTAGATTCTTGATAGCATGCGAGTTTGGATCAAAACCATGGAATTCTGAATTGGGAAAAGCCTGGGCCATGGTTGTCAATGTCAGACCACCACCGCAACCCACATCGGCGACCAGAGCGCCGGCCTGCAGTTTTGCCTGCACGCCGTCTAATGCGGGGATGATCTGGGGAACCAGTGCCTGTCGAATCCAAGGGCCGAGCATTCGCTCAGTACGATGAGCAGCATTCGGGCCCAGGTCTTCATAGCTCAGGCCAATGCCTGTCTTAAATGCCTCAGCAAGCTTATCGATCGTGTCCGGTGGTGTGCCGCCTGTGAAAGCGCCGCCGGCAAAATCGGTACCGCTTTCTTCATCGGCAAGGAGCGCGGCACCCTCCGCTGTGAGCTCGAACTGGTCGGGATGATGGTAGTCCAGCAATTTGGCGGCAGTCTGGCCTCGCAGCCATTCGAGAAGCCATCTTTGATGATATCCTGTTTGTCTCGCCAGCGCGTCTGCAGAGGTGATGCCTGATCCAGCCAGCGCTTTGTATAAGCCCAGCCGATCACCCAGATGAATCATTAGAGCGACCATTTCGCCCTGCTTATAGCTCCAGACTTTGAATGCCAGGCTGCGTAGTTTTTTGGTGTCGACTTCTGTTACCAAGTGGGTGTCTCCCAGTATGTATAGGTACCCATCTTACTCAGGATTCAACGGAATAATAAAGAGGTTCTTGCTGAATGTGCGAAGGTGTTGAAGGTGCAAAACAGACCGACCAGAAAGCTGTGATGCCTGGCCTCACAATATAGCAGGGTGCCTATGTCATGCCAGTGGGACCTACCTAGGTGATGGGGTACAAGGGAATGATGGTAAATACGAGGAGAAATAATGCCCGCATTAACTCACCGGAGCACGCGGTTGCGGCTCTCGACTGATCAATTGCGGCGGCGGAGGTCATCTATTAGCAATTGCCGCGGCCGTATGAGCCTGAATTAGGGGCTATCAGCCAAGGGGACCATTAATTCGACCAACCTCAAGTGGGTAAAGGTATTATGGGGATCCCCGATTGAGTACGTGCAGCTATTACGAGCGGTACAGGTATCCGGGTAATTCAGGGGCGTGCTCGACAGGTCAACAACATAGCCCTGTTCAATCGGGTGTGAATACTGCGTTAACACCACAATGACAATGTCTTCCTCCGGCCAGATGAATATATATTGACCATCCAGTCCCTGGGCGGCCACTATCACCATAGGAACCGATGCCCCAAAAAAATAGACGGAGTTCAGAATCCACCACTGGTAACCATACCAGCCATTGGCAGTCAGACTGCTGTTGACATAGTCGCTTGGTACAATCTGGGCATCCCGCCATTTTCCTTCTCGGGCATATAGCAGGCCAAACCGGGCAAAATCAAGTGGCTTCATATCGATACAACAATAGGTCATCGGATTTAGGCCGGATGCATCAAACCAGAGACCGACTCCGCTAACATCAATACCGATAGGGGTCAGTATTTTCTGGCTGAGGTAGTCGTGCGCTGAGAGCCCCGTGGTTCGACGGATTATGGGTTCAAATAACTGCGAGTTGGCGTTTGAATAAGCAAATTGTGTATCAGCGGGACGCTCTAGAGGGCGGTCTATGGAATAAGCTGTCTGGTCATCGAAGAGGAAGACTTCGTCGCTAGCCGAATAGCCTGAGCGCATCTGCAGCATTTGCCGCAAGGTGATGTCGGCCTTGATCGTTCCCTGCCATTCCGTGATGATCTCGCTTGCTTTCTGGTCAACGGAACTAATCTCTCCGGCCATGATGGCTGCACCTATGGCGGCGCTATAAAAGCTCTTGGCCATGGACCAGCTAGTACCGAGGGAGTTTTCATGGTAACCCGTTGCATAGCGCTGACCAATGAGAAAACCGTCCTTTGTAACCAGTACCGATTGAACGGCGATATCAGTGAAGATATGGTCGATAATCGCGTCAACAGCACTTTGCTCAGTACCGACCTGTTCAGCCATTGCCGGGGTTAAATCCCACTCCAGTTCGGTTTGTGGTGGTTCGTCATATTGTGTTGCGGGTAGTTGCTCCATTATAAAAGCTGAGATTATTTCGGGTACGGACCGGCTTGTATCACCTGGCAGAGCGCCATTAATCAAGGATGAACCTTCAAAGCCAAAAAGATAGCGTATCAGCAGCAGGCCATCGGATAGCGCATCGGTGGTGTCATTGCCATCTATATCCAATTGCGCTCGGTGCTCAACAAGAAAGGCTGTGATTTCCTCACTAGTCGTTCTGGTAGCATTGCTGGACAGGGCGCCATTGACCAGTGCCTGCTGAGTAAAACCAAACAGGTATCGCATGAACAGAAGGCCATCGGTCAGGGCCTCAGCTTTACCACTGCCATCCAGGTCCCATGAAAAACAGCCTGTGCAGGCGATATTCTGGGCTGGTTCCGGGTTTTTAGCGATGTTAATGGCCCGGTCGGGCGATGAAACTGATCTGGGAGCGACCGAATATAGGCTCTTGTTGGCTCTTTCAGTAGAATCAGCATAACCAAGACCTAATTCGAACAGCAGCAAGGTGGCCAATAGTGTTGAGTAACAATATAGTTTGTTCATGTGTTAGTAAACCTGTCCGGTTGCAAACAGAGTATGCCGGTGAATTTGCCTATGATGGACAATAGAGCGCTCTCATGGGTTGATTTAAGAACTCGCCACTGGCTTTAGTTCAGCTTAATCTTACATCACAAATCAGCATGAATTCCAACTTCAGTTTTTTTGGCGAAGATATTATTAAAGCGGCTATAAACCCAGTACAAGCGTTTCCTAAACCCCTCCTAAACCCCTCATGAAGAAGGTTGCGGCATGCCCCTGTTAACTTGTGGCTAGCGGATAAGCATGGCTTGTCCAAAACGATGTTTGAGATGATATAGTTACGGCTTGGCCAGATTATTATGGAAGGCGTCGCCCTGATTGGATTGTCCCGATTGGTCGCGCTTGCCAGGGTAAAAAGCAATGGCGCACTGAGTGCTTAGAAAAGGTGCAGGATGAGTGGAGCAGGGCATAGATTTTCGATTGATCCAGCGATCAACTGGTACCGAAGTCCAGTCGACCGGGATCTGCTGCATCGGTTAATGCAGCGCAGTGACCTCAGGGGCGCTCTGCAGACGCTGGGCCATCTGGGCTACTTTTTTTTAACCGCTTTGCTGGCCTATTGGCTGTTTGCTGCAATCAACTCGGACAATTGGTACTGGACCGTTCCTCTGTTCTTGTCGGCCATGTTTTTACACGGCACGATGGGACCTTTTATGGGCTTGATCGCCATCCATGAATTGCAACATAGAACGGTATTTAAAACTCGTTGGCTGAATATTTTTTTCGAATCGGTTTATGCTTTTATCAGCTGGTCAGATCATATCTGGTATCGTCAGAGTCATGCGATTCATCACCAGGCAACCTGCCATGCGGCGTTTGATGGGGAAGTTCTGTTACCGGTCAAGTTCAGCTTAAAGCGCTGGCAGGTCTGGCTGGGGCTATTGGCCTGGAACCCGAGAACAACCTGGCTAAGGCTTAACACGGTCTGGCAGCATGCTAATGGCAGGCTGACTGGTGGCTGGTATCAACATGTTTTACCCGCAACCGAGCCCGCTTTGAGGCGTAGGCATCAAAATTGGGCTCGTACTCTGATAGCCGGCCACGGCACCTTAGCATTTATTTTTCTGGCGACGGGGCATGGTTTCTTAGTGGTGGTATTTACGTTGGGTACTTTCTACTGTTCCTGGTTAGGGTTCTTAACCGGGGTACCGCAACATTATGGTCTGAATTCAGACGTGCCCGATTTCAGGCTAAATACCCGTACCT
>JAPKEK010000255.1 GCA_028822125.1 Pseudomonadales bacterium
ATGTCCCATGCCTAAGGCCATTAAACCGATAGCTGAAAGTATGATTGTAGAGGATGATCCGAATCACCGGCGTCTGCGTGAACTGGTTCGACGTGCCTTCAGGCCCCAGGCGATTGAAGTGTTGGAAACTAAAATAGATCAGTATTCGAACGAATTGTTGGATGGGCTCCCCTTAAAAAAAGAATTTGACTTGCAGAGTGATTACGCCCTGGCCATCCCAATGCGTATGATCGCCGATATGATGGGGCTTTCCCGTGAGGCAATTCCCCAGTTTAAAGAGATGTTCAGCACCCTGACCAAAGGCTTCGGTGGTTGGCGCATACTCCGTACTCTGTTCTGGGATATGCCGGATACGGTGCGATTTGTGCGTGAGCTGATCCGGCAAAAACGTGATAATCCGGGTGATGACATACTCACTGGCCTGATTGAGGCTGATGCGGAAGGTGATCGTTTGACCGAAGATGAAATTGTAGCCATGGTATTCCTGCTCATTGTTGGCGGCTATGAAACCACGGTGCATCTGATTACCAATGGTGTGTTGACGCTGCTGGAAAACCCAGAGCAGTTAGCGCGCCTGCGAGATAATCCCGAACTCATTAATTCGGCCGTAGAGGAAATCCTCCGACACAGAGGGCCCGTGCAGTCGACTAAGCCAGGATACGCCGCTGAAGACATTCAGTTGCATGGCGTAACGATTCCCAAGGGTAAGCCCATTATGCCGCTTTTTGGTGCTGCTAATCATGATCCCAGGGCGTTTGAGAATCCGCTAGTTTTCGATATTGGACGCACACCGAATCGCCATTTAGGCTTCGGACATGGCGCCCACTTTTGTCTGGGTGCGCATCTGGCGCGAGCAGAAGCCAGGTTTGGTATATTGAATTTGGTTCGGAGGTTCCCCAACCTGCAATTAGCCGGGGATTCTGCATCGCTCAAGCTGCAGAATATGCCGGGCTGGCATCGCTACGATGGCCTGCCAGTCAAGATCTGAATGTCCACCCGTGCAGGCAGCCCATGGACAGCACTGCTGGGAGTTTTTTCATCAACGCTACGGCTGAAGTTATTATTATCGGCGCGGGTCCGGTTGGTTTAACGCCTGCGATTGACCTGGCCCGCGAGGCATCACGGTCTGTGTGCTTGAACAGAATTTCCAGGGTGAGGCGGGTGATGCGAAATGCAACACGGTCAGTGCCCGAACCATGGAAGGGTTCTGGCGTATCGGTATTGCTGATGCCACCGACCTTGATAGAAACCGGGTTAGAAGCTGGATATTTTAATCATTAATTCCTGCTGGTTTGATCTGACCCGCATATCTGCTGGCGAGGCCGTGGGTTACCAGACCTGGTCGAGCTGATGGCGACCGTCACGGGCCGAACGTCGCTTGGCGAAACCGTGGTTAGTAGGATTCAATGACAGTTTTTAACAGGCTTATCTGCGCTGCAGATAGAATAGTCAGCCTGGTGCTGGCCATGCGAGGTAAAATCAAGCATCTGACGACTACGCGCTCGACATTCATGATTTCTTAGTTACACTTTGATTGTATGGGTTAATTATTCTGGAAAAATAGAGCAGGGGAAAAACGATGAAATTAGGACTGGGTGTTGGCCCCATGGGGGCGCCGGGCGGTGAGCGAATCATTGAGCTTGCTCAGGCAGCAGAAAACCTTGGCTACGACACGATCTGGTGCCCTGAGATTTACGGCATGGATTGTTTTACGCCGCTGGCCTGGATTGGTGCACATACCTCCCGGATCAATCTGGGAACCTCCATTATGCAGATTTCTGCGCGTAGCCCGGCCAGCGCTGCCATGCATGCCGTTGCTATGGATTACCTGTCCAATGGTCGCCTGATTCTGGGCATTGGTGTGTCCGGTCCCCAGGTCGTAGAAGGCTGGTATGGGCAGGCTTATCCAAAACCACTGGCGCGGACCCGGGAGTGGATGCAGATATTTCGTAAGATCATTGAACGGCAGGAGCCGGTATCTTTTGACGGTAAACACTATCAACTGCCGCTGGATGGCGGTACTGGGTTGGGCAAACCCTTGAAGCTGATGCAGCACCCCCTGCGGGAATCTATTCCTGTTTACCTGGGAGCAGAAGGGCCGAAAAATGTCGCTATGGCGGCTGAGATCTGTGATGGCTGGATCCCCATGTTTTTATCGCCCTACCGGATGCATGAACAGTATGCAGATGCCATGAAAATAAAATCTGCAGACTTTGAAATTGCTGCAGCAGTACCGGTCGTGATCAATGATGATGTTGATAAAGCCCGAGCGGCGATTAAGCAGAATGTGGGTTTTTATGTCGGTGGCATGGGCGCCAAAACCTTTAATGTACATAAGGATCATGTTGGCCGAATGGGCTTTGGCGATGCGGCGGATGAAATACAAAATTTATTCATGTCGGGTAAACGCGATGAAGCCTTTGCGGCTGTGCCCGATCAGCTGGTTGATGAAATCGCTCTTTGTGGCCCTAAAGAGCGTATTCGAGAGCGCCTGCAGGGGTGGAAAGATTCTCCGGTAACGCAGATCAATGTGGGTGCATCTGACCTGGATACATTACAGTTTTTTGCTGAGGAATTGTTGTAAAAAGTGGTTTGGCAGGGCCATGGATTGGGTGAGTAAGGCAGGCGTTTAGGCTGGACAGTTCGCCTGCGAGCTTTTGCCATTATGCGGTGATACGAACCGGCATTTTGGTAAAGCCACGTACCGCATTGGAGTAGGTTCGCTGCGGCGTGGCCATCAGTTCGATCTGCAGTTCTCGTGACAGGATTTCTTCCCATAGAATGCGAAGCTGTAATTCAGCCAGATGATTTCCGAGGCAGCGATGGATTCCAAACCCAGAAGACAGGTGATGCCGAAACCTGACTCGATCCACAATAAAAGAATCCGCTTCAGGAATTACAGATTCGTCGCGGTTACCCGATAGATACCACATCATTACCTTCTCACCCTGAGGGATTTCCTGGCCGCCCAGTCGTACCGATTGGGTTGTCGTTCTACGCATGCCAGTCAGTGGTGTTTGCCAGCAAATTATTTCTGGCAGAAGACGGGTGACCAGTTCTGGGTTTTCCCTTAATTTGTTCATTTCATCGGGATACTGGAGGAGCGCCAACAGCCCACCCGATATGGAATTCCGGGTTGTATCGTTACCACCCACTATCAGCAGAATCAATGTTCCCATGAATTCCTGGACATCCATATTGGCCATTTCCGAATGGGCCATCATTGAAATGAGATCATTTCTGGGTGGCTTATTGGCGCGTTCTCGCAGTAAGTCAGTGAAAGTCTCTAGACAATCTTTCAATTCGGCCAGACGTTTTGCTTCTGAATCGATTGCTCCACCTCGGGTAAGGTCCATGGTGGCCACTTCAGACCACCAGGTCAGCTTGCATCGCTCCTCAAAAGGGAAGTCGAATAAAGTTGCCAGCATTTGGGTGGTTAGTTCGATAGAAACGCGGTCTACCCAGTCAAATGTTTCGTTCCGAGGCAGGCTATCGAGTATGTCAATGACACGCTCGCGAATAGTCTGCTGAAGGTTAGCAAGATTAGCCGGGGCGACCATGGGTCTGACAACCATTCGCCTTTCGTCGTGTATCGGTGGGTCCATATTGACGAAGTTTACGCGCTCCACGCCTACTTCAAAATCAATGATCTGCATCCCTGCCTTTTGCGAGGAGAAAGATTAATGGTCTTTGTCTACCGCAATGATGTCGTCAAAACGAGTTACCGACCAGTAAGGGCCGTAGCGGCTGCTCGGGCAATAATGAACGGGGGATTCCTGTCGCAGGCGTTTAAAGTACATACCAACGGTATCGTTTTGAAAGAGTTCAGGTTGACTGACGTCGATTTGTTCTAACGGGATATCGGCAATTCGGTTCTGGATATCTGAGATATTCATGCGGGACGTTCTCCTTGAACAGCCACACGGTGTATTACTGATGAGAATTGGAGCGGGAAACCGGGTTCGAACCGGCGACCTGTACCTTGGCAAGGTACCGCTCTACCAACTGAGCTATTCCCGCTTTTGCAGTTAGATATTATCACCTGATCAGGATGACTTGAACCTGTGCTCAAGAATTTCGTCCATTTTATGGTGATGGCGTCCCCTGGGGGTTTCGAACCCCCGTTGCCAGGATGAAAACCTGGAGTCCTAGGCCTCTAGACGAAGGGGACTCAACACAACTGACGGCGCGAATAATATTGATCTTGAAGCCAACCGTCAAGCCCGTTTGCGCCGGATTAGCCGAATACCTCGCGCAGAGGGTTTTTTTTACTAATAGATGATTACACTGCGAATACTTTTACCCTCGTGCATATAGTCAAAGGCTTGGTTTATGCCATCAAGTGGTAGCGTATAGGTGATAAATTCATCGAGCTTGATTTCACCGTTCATATACTGGTCTACCATGCCCGGTAGTTGGCTACGTCCTTTTACGCCGCCAAAGGCAGTGCCGCGCCAAACGCGGCCTGTGACCAGTTGAAAGGGCCGGGTGCTTATTTCCTGACCTGCCCCGGCAACGCCAATTATAATAGATTCGCCCCAGCCCTTGTGACAGCACTCCAACGCTGCCCGCATGAGGTTAACGTTACCGACGCACTCAAAAGAGTAGTCTACGCCGCCATCGGTCATATCGACCAGAATGTCCTGGATGGGGTCGCTGTAGTCGCTGGGATTGACAAAATCGGTAGCCCCTAACAACTTAGCCATTTCAAATTTGCTTGGATTGGTATCAACCGCAATAATTCTGCCGGCTTTCGCCATGACGGCACCCTGAACCACGCTGAGGCCAATTCCACCCAGTCCGAAAATAGCGACCGTGTCGCCTGCACTTACTTTTGCTGTATTGAGTACAGCGCCAATGCCGGTGGTAACACCACAGCCCAGCAGGCAGACCTTGTCCAGGGGCGCATTCGGGCTGATTTTAGCGAGAGAGACTTCGGCGATGATTGAGTATTCGCTGAAAGTGGATGTGCCCATGTAGTGGTACAGCGATTGCCCGTTGCTGCTGAATCGGCT
>JAPKEK010000256.1 GCA_028822125.1 Pseudomonadales bacterium
GGCACCCACCAGTAAAACCATTAGGAGGAAGATACCGCCAAGCAGGAAAGTGATCTGTAACGGCTCCCGGCCATCCAGCAGCTCGACCAGCGGCAGGAAGAAAAACGGCAGAACCGCTGAACTACTCCTCTCAACCTGGCCCAGAACCACATAATCTACAATCAGTTTTGCCGGCCAGGGCAGGAATAAAATCCAGAATATGCTGGTCATCTGGGTCGCCGCTTTAACTGCTAACTCAAATTTATACTGAAACGAATACACCATCGCCCGGGCAATCACCTTGAGCGCCCCGGCACTATTGATCTGCTCATGATTCATATCAACTTCAGACACAGTTACACCTCATCCAATTCAGCAGCTACAAAACGGCTGAACGGCCCGGAGCTATCAGCGAGTTCCTGGTAAGTGCCCTGCTCCTGCACTTGACCCGATTTCAGATAGACAATCTGGTCTGCCTGACGAACCGTTGAAAGCCTATGAGTTATCAGGAAAATGGTCTTATCTGCCAATTGAGTTTTGATATTCTCTAAAATCCGGTGTTCAGTCACCACATCAAGTGAAGCGGTGGGTTCGTCCAGTATCAGCACCGGAGTCTTTTTTAACAACGCTCTGGCCATTACTATCCGCTGCCGCTGACCGGAAGATAATCTGGCTGCTTTTTCACCCAGATCTGTTTGGTAACCCCGGGGAAGCTTGTCTATGAATTGCGTCGCTTCGACGACCTGAGCAGCCCAGAGGACTTCATTTTCCGTCGCTGATGGCCGGGCATAGCGAATATTTTCCATGACCGTGGTCGAGAAAAGTATATTTTCCTGAGTGGCAAGCGTGATATTTTCACGAACGGAATTCTTGGTGAATTTTCGTATATCCATACCATCGATAAGTATTTCACCCTGGTCTATCTCGAAAAGGCGTAACAGCAGAAACATTAAACTGGATTTACCTGAACCGGTCGGACCGACCAAAGCGGTGATCTGACCCGCCGGAGCCTTGAAACTCACGCCTTGAAATAAGGCCCTCTCAGGATAGCTGAAATGAACATCACGAAACTCAACATCTTTAATAACCCTCTCCAGGGGCAATGCGTCGGGCAGGTCCTGAACGGACGGCTTCAGGTCAAGCACCTGGTAAGCCCGATTCAACCCCATGGCCATATCTTGAGCCCGCCCCCACAGGGTGAACAAATCCTCCACGCTACCGCCTGCCTGTTTTGCCCGAGCCCGGGCCTGATCCTGGCCACCTAAGTTCCAGATCGCAAAACCGAAACCCAGTAACAAATCTCGCAGAAAAGTCTCAGCTCCCTGATAGGCCAGATAGGCCGCTCCCAACTCCACCACAATCAGCGGCACTGCTGTACAACAGAATATATAAAACCCATAGAATAAAAGCGTAACCCTAGCATCATGCGATGCTAAAAAGGCATCTGCTGAAGCCGTTTCAAACGCGCCTTGACGGTTACCTTCTAGGCTATTGACCTTGACGGTTCTGATACCCTCGATACTCTCCTGAATATTCGCTGTTAAGTCAGCGCTGGTGGTTCTCGCCTGCTTAAACTGCCGTCTCAGTGTCGGTGACAACCGCTTAGCTACCCAGAGCATGGGTAGCCAGCTGAACAGCAATATCGTACCCAGTAGTGGACTGAATGCCGTCACCACCAGAATACCCAGTAAAAAACGAATGACTCTTAAAAAGGGATCTATCATCAGCGTCTGTAATATCTGGGTGACCATGGCACTATCCTGAAGCAGTCGGTAGATACCATCCCCTGTTTTTGCATTGTTATGGAAGTTCATAGACAGTAACTGCATCTGGCTCATAATATGAACTCTTAGCGCTTGATTAACGTTTTGCATGATCCAGACACGGTAGTAAGCAATAACATGACCCACCGCTTGGCTTACGCCAGTCGCTATGATGGCTAGAACTAACACCGGCATAATCAATGAAGTACGTTGTTGGGTTGAGATTTCCTCGACAGTAACCCACTGCTGTGGTTCGAGAAATAACAGCGTCGCAGAAATCGCTGCAACGGGCTGATTAAGAACGACATTATTATAAATCAGCCCAAATATAATAAAACCGGTACCCGTCTCCCATAAAAAAAGAAAAATGACTGCGATAACATAGGCGCTGGCATGCCAGCGCATTGGCTGAATATACGGCCAGGCCCGTATAAATAATCCGATGACATCCTTGAAGCGTATGGCTTCAGCCTGGATCTCACCATACTGCTCTGCTGGGGAAGTTATCGAACTCGCTTGGGTCATACTACAGCACTTCCTGCGCCTACAATGGCGCATATCTTCATCGAAATAACGGCTCAAGCCATAAACTGACTGGGCACAAAGTCTGACCAATCCTGATAGGCTTGCAGGTACGGGCCAGAAACAAATTCAATATACAGGTCTTCATTCCAGAATATACAGGCTAGACCCATGAATCAATCTAAACTCATAGATGCAGACGGAGCCCAACTCAATGTTGCTATAGACGGTAGTGATAAAGGTAAATGCGTCCTGCTATGGCATGGTGCCGCCTGTACCCTGAAAATGTGGGATCACATCGTCTCGCGTCTTAACAAGAATTATCGGTTTGTTCGATTTGATATCAGGGGTGTCGGCGCAAGCGTTCCATGCCAAGGTAATGGCCAATACACCTTTGAGCAATATGCCCGTGATGCTGCCACTATCCTTGATAGCCTGGGTATAGACCAGTGTCATATCTGGTCTATGGCATGGGGCTCCAGAGCAGCACTGGCATTCTGCTCGCTCTACCCAGACCGAGTCCGATCAGCGGCATTATATGATGCCAGTATTGGCCGCGCCGATGTAGTCGCGCAGAAACTAGGTCATCAGCAGGCTTTGGCCCGCCAGGCTGAAGCAGGCATCCAGGCGTTCAAACTTCCCGAAGGCTGGAACCACCATCAAAACGATGAAACCATGCGACTGGCCATGTCCGCTGCGGCATTATTTGATCTGCCTTGTGCAGCAAAAAAACTGCTCATGCCCATCCTGGTCGCCACGGGGGATCACGATCCTAATCTCAATTCAAGCCGGGAACTGGTAACAACCGTCGCCAGTGCCAGACTTGAAGTCATGAAGAATGTGGGTCACGGCTCAGTTCTGCAAAGACCCGACCTGACGGCAACCATTTTCACCGAATTCCAGAATTCCCTGGATTGAGCCACGTGCTCAATAACAATTGTTTGAGTAAAAGCAGCCAATGACCCATCGTTCCGCTACTCATCGTTCTGTTAAGGATAAAACAATTATTATCACCGGCGCTGCCGGTGGCCTGGGACGAGCCTGGGCTCTGGCCTTTGCCGAAGAGGGCGCCGATGTGGTCGCCGCAGATATCAACGAAAAGGACCTTGAAACACTGCCGGTACAGGGTATACGTCACATTACCACTGACGTAACAAGCACCGAGCAACTTCAGCAGATGATCGAGTTTGCGGTTTCGCCCCATCAGCGTATTGACATCCTTTTTAATAATGCAGGGACTGCCTTTGGCCACACCCTGGAATCGGCTGCTAACGGGCTTTTCGAAAAACATATCGCCATTCACCTGTTTGCCTGCGCCAATGCCATGCGCCTGGTGATCCCCATCATGCGGTCTCAAGGATACGGCCGCATAATCAATACAATATCAAGGAATGCAGAATTCAGCATGCCAACCACATCGGCCTATGCGGCTGCAAAAGCCGCCATGTGGGCTACCTCCAGAGTGACCGCTGCGGAAGTCAGTGATCAGGATATCCTCGTGAATATGCTCATACCCGGGCCGACTAACACGGCAATCTGGGGTCGAGAGATGCCTCATTTGCAACACCCTGGTGCCACCATAGCTACCGCAAGAATGCTTGCCACCCTACCGGCAAACGGTCCTTCCGGCAGAGTTTTCTGGGATGAAAAAGAATATGACCTGTTTCATCCGGACAACAAGCCAGGTGATCGCTAGGAAGCCAGGTAGCCGCCGTCGACAGGAATCGAAGTACCGGTTATGAAACCCGCGTCATCGGACATCAGAAAGGCAATAGTCGCGCCATATTCATCTTTGCTTTTGCCCTGCCTGGGCAGTGCCAACCAGGGTTTCCCCCTGGGTAAAGTGGCCTCCGGTGTGGTCGCATGTTCGCGATCCTGCCGGGCATGCACAGCAAGCTTTGAATCTGCAACCCCGCCTGGTTGAATGGCATTGGCTCTTATCCCATAACTGCCATAATCCACTGCTATCTGCTTAGCCAGGCCAATGACGCCGTGCTTTGACACCGTGTAGGATGCCGCGGCTCCACCTGCACCGACGACTGAGCCGGCAATAGAAGACGTGACCACAAAAGAACCGCCACCCGCTTGCATCATGACCGGCAGGGCGTACTTGGCACACAGGAAAGGACCGGTTAAGTTCACACCCAGTACGAACTGCCAGTCTTCCAGGGTAGTTTCATGAATCCAGCCTCGCCCTGCTGTGCCCGCATTAGCCACCATGCCCCATAGGCCACCAAATTCAGCCACCGATCTCGTCACCATCAGCGCCACATCGGCTTCCCTGGAAACGTTACACTCAATAGCCAGAGCAGAGCCTCCGGCAGAGGTAATCTGACCGGCTACCTGTTCTGCCAGTGGCGCTCTTATATCAGCAACCACCACATTGGCACCTTCTTCACCCAGCCGTAGGCAGGCACCCTTGCCGATGCCACTGCCGCCGCCAGTAACAATGACAGTCCTACCCGTGAGTCTTCTGGTCATCTCCTGGTTGTCCTTGTTTTTTACGCATTTTTTAGCGCGCTCTTTAGCGAGGTCTTTAAGCAGTCTTAAGCGTGCAGCCTCAGCCTATGCCGCATTCAATGGGCCTGACCCTTATTTAATTGCATCAACCCGGTGCTGTCAGGCCTTGCCTAAGGATAAGCCGCTGGCGCTACAAATCCACCCATCTGCCGGGTGATCTGCCTGGCAAACTCAATAGTGCGATGATCACGATAAGGGGCACTGATGGCCTGCAGCCCGATTG
>JAPKEK010000257.1 GCA_028822125.1 Pseudomonadales bacterium
CCTAACAACGATCCCTCATAAAACCTTTCTACACCCAATTTGCCTACATGGTCAGTCGCAGCATAAACGGATTTATCCAGCACCAGGCTATCCCGGTCGTTAATTCGCCGTACTGACCCAACTGCATGAGCCAGCAACGAACCGAACGGGTAATTACGCACCAGACGTGCTTCGATAGATACACCTGGTAGGTTTATCCTATTGACCTCTATTCGAGCAACTTCCGCCTCTGTTAGTTGGAAAAGTAACGGGATCTTTTCAAATGGTCTGGATTTTCTCTTTATCCGTCCTAAAAAAGCCTGCTTCTGCTCTTCGCTTATCGCCACGTAGGGCTCCAAACTCAACAGCAAATCTTCAATAGACTCCACCCGCTCAGTTGTAATGTCCAAATCATGGGACGTTGAATTATTGGCAACAAGCACTCCATGGCGATCAAAGACAAGTCCCCGGACGGGTGCCCTGGGTTGAATCTGAATTCTATTTTCGTCGGACCTGGTAACGAAGCTTTCATGGAGGAAAATCTGCAGATAAGCCATCCGCACGATCAACACCACCACCAGCAGAACCAGAATGCCGGCACCGATACCCGCCCGTTCGACATAAACCTGACTTTCACCATGATGATCTTTTAGAATCAGTGGAGCAGCCATGTTACTTATGGTAAGGATGATGACTGAGGTAAGACCAGGCCCGATATATTTGTTCAGCCACCAGAACACGAACCAGGTAATGCGGGAACGTCAGTTCGGATAAACTCCAGATCAGGTTTGCTCTGGACAAGCAATTTGAGGATAAGCCATCAGGCCCACCGATCATTATCTGCACCCGGCTATGGCTCTGAAGCCAGCCTTTCATCTTTAAGGCGAGTTCTTGGGTTGACCAGATTTTCCCGCGACGATCCAATGCAACTACAAAAGCATCTGGGTGAAGAAACTTCAGCAAATTATCCTCCTCCTCTTTCTGCAATCTTACAATCGAATCCTGTTTTCTTCGCCTGGCAGTGGGCCACTGTCGTAAGATCAATTCACTTTCCCTGGGAAGCCGTTTCTGAAATTCTCTGAATCCCTCGCCTATCCAACCCGGCGGTCTGGTGCCAGCGGCAAGTAATTCAACCTTCACTTAGTGTTTTCTTCTCCTGACTTCCTTGGAGTTAGGCTCCACAATTTTTCAAGATCATAAAAATCTCTGACTGACGGGATCATCACCTGAACAATGACGTCAACCAGATCCACTAGAATCCATTCTCCATCGTCGAAACCCTCGACCCCCAGTACCTGACACCCGCTGCCCTTGGCAGCATCTATTACATTCTGGGCGAGCGCCTTTACCTGCCGATGCGAATTGCCACTTACCACTATCATTACATCAGCGATATCGGTCTGCTGCGAGATATCCAAAACTACAATATGTTCTCCTTTGATATCCTCTAGCGCGCCAGTTGCCAGCGATGCAAGACCCTTCGATTTCATGACAATCCAATTTTCATCTAAATTCCTACCCCATACAAACTTTCATTAAAAATATAATCTATGACCTGGTCCGCCATTAAACCGGTAGGCCGGTCCCCTGATATCAGCATTTCTCTGATTGCGGAAGCCGAAATATCGATTCCATCTATGGCTAAATAGGCTACCCGCCCATAATCCCAACTCTGCAATGTCTCAACATCGGCTACCTTGCAGCGCGCTTCAAGGTCTCGCATTGGCGCAGAAAGATTATACGCATTTACGGTGCGCGCAAGGACGACAATATGAACATAGTCTAATAAATCCTGCCAAAGTTTCCATTCCGGAAGCTTTTGATAAGCATCATAACCCATTAAAAAATAAATTCTTCCGCCCCCAGGTAACTGCCCACGCAATGTCCTTAGAGTATCGATGGAGAAGGAAATACCACCCCGTTGTATCTCACAATGATCGACTTTGAAAGTCGGCTTCCCCGCCACCGCCAGGTTCAGCATTTCCAGCCGCTGCTGTGCAGTCGCGCAAGGCTGAACTCTATGCGGAGGCGTCAGCGAGGGGATCAACCGTATCTCCTCAACATCCAGCTTATCGGCGGCGTGCTGCGCCAATCTGGTATGGCCAAAATGGACAGGGTCGAAGGTTCCACCCATGACCAGGATGTGCCCAGAATTCATTGTCATTAACGGATCTGTCCTTCTCCACGTACTATAAATTTCTGGGAAGTCAGTCCTTCCAGACCGACTGGCCCACGGGCATGTAGTTTATCGGTAGATATACCAATTTCAGCGCCAAGTCCGTACTCAAAACCATCGGCGAATCGAGTCGATGTATTAACCATCACAGAACTGGAGTCAATTTCTCTTAAGAAACGATCAGCCTTGCCGGCGTTTTCAGTCACTATTGCGTCGGTATGATTCGAGCCATACTTACCGATATGTTGAATGGCTTCTTCTAAACCAGCACAAATCTTAATGGACAGTATCGGTGCATTATATTCTTCCCGCCAGTCCGCATCGGTTGCTTCAACATAATCAGTTATACCATTGAGCATGCTGGCTGTTTCCTGGCAGACTCTGAGCTCAACACCCTCGCCACACAGGGCATGGGCCAGATCGGGTAAAACACGATCTGCAACCTCACGATCCACTAATAAAGTCTCCATGGTATTACAGGTGGCATACCTTTGCGTTTTTGCATTCATGGCAATAGCGTAAGCGCTCTCCAGGTTTGCCTCAGCATCTATAAAAACGTGACAGACACCATCAAGGTGCTTTAAAACAGCTATTCTAGTCTCATCACTAATCCGCTGAATCAAACTTTTACCACCCCGGGGAATAATGAGATCCACATATTCTGACATTTTCAGCAGCTCTCCTACTGCCTGCCGATCGATGGTATCGACAAGCTGAATAATTCCGGTATCAAGGCCACTTTTCTGCAGGCCTTCATAGATGCATTGATACAGCGCCCGATTTGATTCGATCGATTCAGAGCCGCCTCTGAGAATAACCGCATTTCCTGATTTCAAACAAAGGCCTGCCGCGTCAATGGTCACGTTAGGCCGGGATTCATAAATCATCCCGATGACACCAATTGGAACGCGCATTTTGCTGATTCTTAACCCGTTGGGCCTCACCGTATAGTCACTCATCTGACCCACAGGGTCCGGCAGATCGACCATCTGCTCAAGGCCACAGATCATATCTGACAGGGTCTGCTCTTTCAACGCCAGTCGATCCAGGGAAGCGGCATCTAGCCCGGCTGCAGAGGCTCTTTTCAGATCTTTACTATTTGCGGCCACAATCATATCGCTATGAGTTCGTATGGCGTTGGCGATTTCCTGCAAGGCGGCATTTTTTTCAGACGTGGAAGCCCTACAAGCCGCCGCCGTTGCCGATTTTGCAGTAATACCCAAGCTGTGCATATACTCTTTAACAGTCATACATTCACGCTATTATCTACTCAGGCTACAGTATACATGGGGACGATTGAATATTCGCCAATTCTCGAACAGGCTTTCTTTGATCAATCCCCGATCGAACTGGCTATGTCGCTTCTCGGAAAGGTCTTAAGACACCGCTTTAAAGTTAACTCAGTTGATGATATCTGGCTATCTGCGCAGATCATCGAAACGGAGGCTTATTACATCAATGAGCGTGCAAGTCATGCTTCCCTTGGCTTTACCACAAAGCGCCAGGCCCTGTTCATGGTGCCGGGAACCATTTACATGTATTTTGCCCGCGGCCGGGATTCTCTGAATTTTTCGGCTTCAGGAACCGGCAACGGTGTGCTCATTAAATCGGGGTTCCCCTTTCTGCAGGGCCATCAGACCCAGAGAATGTTAAGCACCATGCAGGCGCTCAATCCAGGTAAAGACGGTCCAAGAAATGTTAACAAGCTATGCAACGGCCAGACCTTGCTGTGTCGATCTCTGAATCTAAAGGTGCACCAATGGGATACAAAACAACTAGACCCGGATCGCCTGCGGCTTGAGGACTGCTCGTACCAGCCGGAACACATTGTGCAGTGCCCAAGACTGGGTATTCCACCTGGCAGAGACGGGCATCTACCACTAAGGTTTGTGGACGCAGCTTTTGCAAATAAAGCCACGCATAACCCGTTAAGGCAAAAGCAACCTGAACCGGGGACAATCAAGTTATTCAGCCGTCCTGAGGATGCAAGCTACCCGCCTTCTCTACTTTGAAGCTCATCTAGAATTCTTTCAAGATTCCTTAACCGTTTAACCGGGTCCTTCAGTTCTAACAGCATCTGGCGAATCGAGTTAGTCAGTGGTAACAGTTCAGACAAGCGTCCTCCCAACAAGGCGGCTTCTTCAAACTGGATATCCTTTGGATCAAGTTTTACAGCAGGATGCTTTAACAGCGTGTGTAACAGTTCGATCAGGCCTTGATCCTTGTTTGTTGTGCTGATGACAGGCTCCATTTCCAGAAAATCAACCTCGGCTACCATCAGCCTGGACGCAGACTCAAAATAATCAACAATCCGGAATTTGTGCTCGCCCCTTATTCTAATATTGAGTAGCCCATGCTGGTTCTGATCAAAATCTATAATTCTGGAGTAGCAGCCTACTCGAACCACCGAAGGTGCGGCTTGACCAGTGTTGGCCAGTACCTCTTTACCGTTTTCTATAAGAATCACACCAAATCCTGAATCATGCTTCAGGCATTGCGCCACCATCTCGAGATAGCGCTGTTCGAATATCTGAAGGTCAAGAGTACCTCCCGGGAATAGCACGCTCTGCAGAGGAAATAGCGGAATTTCAGTGGGTCGAAGCATTCTATTGCCAGCAACAAAAAGTGTTTTTGGTTTTCATGGCCGCGAGTTTAGCGCCATCATTAACAAAAAAAATCTGCTGATTACAATCGCCAGGGTTTCCGCAAAGACCCCTTTTAGAAAGGAATATCATCATCAAAATCATCTGAAGGCGGAGGTGCAAAATCCTGATTCGAGGCGCTAGTGGCTGTCGCTCCAGTACCTGGGCTGCCCGTTGAAGGCATACCGCCACCCTCCA
>JAPKEK010000258.1 GCA_028822125.1 Pseudomonadales bacterium
GGCTACATCTGCCCTGAACCGAGAATAGAATTTTTCGCAGCCATGGATGCCGCCAATATTGATCTAAAGGGTTTTACCGAAAAATTTTACCATGAAATCTGTGGCGCGCATCTGCAGGAAGTGCTCGACACACTGATCTACGTGAAGCATGAGACCGACGTGTGGCTGGAGATCACTACTTTACTGATTCCCGGGCAGAACGACTCACCCGCTGAACTTGAAGCGATGTGTCAATGGGTGTTTGACAACCTGGGACCCGATGTACCGCATCACTTCACCGCCTTTCATCCCGACTGGAAAATGCGCGATATTAAGCAGACCCCGGCACAGACCCTGCAACTGGCTCGCACTGTTGCCAAGCAGGCAGGTATTCGCTACGCCTATACTGGTAATGTTCATGATCCCATTGGTAATTCCACGTTCTGTCATCACTGCGATGAACTACTGATAGAACGCAACTGGTATGAAATGGGTCGCTGGAATCTATCAGCCGGGGGCATTTGTCCCAGATGTGCGACACCCCTCGAAGGCGTTTTCGAGGATAAGCCCGGAGACTGGGGGTCAAAACGGCAAGCTGTCAGATTTTCGCAGGAAAACTAAATTAAATTAGGGGCAAACAACACCCGTATCTGGGCAATTAGTAAGCTTCTGATCGCGTTAACCTGAGACGAGGGTCTAGAACTCTCAAAAAAACCGGCTTGCCAAGGCAGTTGCCTGCGATCCACGCACCATCAGACCAAGCCCTTCCTCTGTTTAATCTTCGGCTTCGAAACTGGCCCTGATTGCCTAGCCAAACTTCAGCCCTTCAAAACTCCCGTCTTCTCGCCATGCCTTAAGGAGTTCAAAAAAGCGGATTGAACCACCACCATAGGGTGCTGATTGCATTGCGTTGGGATTGGGCTGGCCTTCATTGTTGTAATAACCCGGCGTACAATCGGGACCGCCTAAACCGCCTAGCGGGCCTCCAGCGAAACCTAGAATGGTCTTGACCCATTCTTCTTCGGCAGCAGCTGTTACCTCGACGGTGTTGTAACCCTCATCCATTGCATAGGCAATAATATGTGCCTGATGTACCGCTGATTCGTCCAGTAGATGAGGGAAATTAGCCGTAAAACCACCTTGTGAAGTATTCATAATAAATACGTTAGGGAATCCATGACTGCCCATGCCGTGTAAAGTACGCGATCCGTCTCGCCAGTGATCGCTGAGCTTCTTATCATCTCGACCAATTACATCGTAGCCAGAGCGACGAGTGTAACTGGTTCCCACCTCAAAGCCGGTGCTGTAGATAATGCAGTCCACCTCGTACTCGACACCATCAACAACCAGTCCTTTTTCCGTAATACGTTCAACCCCCTGACCGTCAGTATCAACCAGGGTCACATTGGGTCGATTAAAGGTGGGTAGATACTCGTCGTTAAAGGTAGGCCGTTTACAAAACATCTTGTAGTAGGGCTTGAGTTTTTCGGCGACAGTTTCATCTTCAACAAATTCATCAACCCGAGCCCGAATCTCTTCCATTTTTTCGAAATTCGCCATCTCAATCATCTGTTCGAGACTCATATTGGAATTGGCCTTGGCCTTATTGAACTGATGAATCATCTTGCCAATGAGATCCGTCCAGCCATCATTTACCAGGTCTTGTTCCTGTGGAACACCGGAAATCATGGAATTGAAATTCTCCATGCGGTTTTTCTGCCATCCCGACTGCAAGGTCTTTGCCCACTCAGGGTCTGTTGCCGAATTGCCACGAACGTCAACCGTCGATGGCGTTCGCTGGAACACATAAAGTTCCTTTGCGGCAGCACCCAGAAACGGAACACACTGAATGGCTGTCGCGCCAGTACCGATAATAGCAACGCGTTTGTCAGCCAGCTTATCCAGCTCTCCGGCTGGACCACCGCCCGTGTAATCGTAGTCCCAGCGACTGGTGTGGAAGCTGTGTCCCTTGAAATCTCGCACCCCGGGGATACCTGGTAATTTGGGCCGATGAAGTGGACCGTTAGCCATGGAAACAAAACGAGCCTTGATCGCATCACCACGGTTGGTCTTGACGATCCAGCGATTTATAGATTCATCCCAGCGCAGTTCCGTTACCTCAGTCTGAAATAGCGCACTGTCATACAGATCAAAATGTTTTCCAATCGCCTCGCTGTGATCAAGAATCTCACGTGCATAAGCGTACTTCTCTTTCGGGACGTAACTCAGTTCCTCCAGCAGAGGTAAATAACAGTAGGCTTCGATGTCACATTGCGCACCCGGATAACGGTTCCAATACCAGGTACCACCAAAATCTCCGCCTTTTTCAATAATACATAAATCTTTTATACCGGCTGCGCGCAATCTTGCCCCCGCTTGCAAACCGCCAAATCCGCCACCCACCAATACCACATCAACTTCATCGGTGACGGCGTCACGATCCGATTTCTCATCGATATAGGGATCTTCGAGGTAGTGTACGAATTCATTTGCTATCTCTACATACTGCTCATTGCCATCATCACGCAGCCGTTTATCACGTTCCAGCCGATAACGTTCGCGCAGGGCGTTAGCGTCAAAAACCAGATCATCTGTTGTTTCACTCATAATAATACCCCTCGTGCTTCAACTTATCAGATTATGCCCCAAGTATACCCAATTAGAAAAACTAAGAATTGCTACTTATCCAGGGGAATAATGTTGCATAAGATTTATCAATGTGCCTTCCAGGTAGCGAGAAGATGAACCGCCTTTTTTACACTACAGGCTGTATGAAGTCCCAGCCTGGCATCTCCTCCAAAGCAGATTTAAACGGTGGCTGCCCTGAAACAAAATTTTAATGTTGTAGAACGCTTCAAGTCATTGTTTGAATCGCTAAACTTCTTCGATGGTTTCGAGCAGCAGCAGCCAGGACACACCCAGCCCAGGCCGATAGCGTTGCTGTAAAGCACACTGACCGGGGTTACAGACCGAAAAGCAATGCCGCTTAGAGAAAGAGAAGATTTCGTGATCTCAAAAAATGACTATAATGGCCTGTTACTGCATAATTTCAATTTTCCCATCAACAATCGTAATCGAGCCAGCTGAAATGAAATCTGACCAAAAAAGCAAGCTAAGCCAACTCAAAGAAATGACTACCGTGGTCGCTGACACCGGTGACTTTGAGGCCATCAGCCAATATGCTCCCGAGGATGCTACCACCAATCCATCGCTGCTCTTAAAAGCAGCGCAGATGCCCGGTTACCGGCCGATCGTAGAGGCTGTTATGGCAAAAGTAAGGCAAGGCGATCACACTGACCAGAAACAAATCTCAACAGCAATGGATTATCTGGCGGTGGCTTTCGGTAAGGAAATCCTCCAGGTCATTCCGGGTCGAGTCTCAACTGAAGTTGACGCTCGATTATCCTTTGATACTCAGGCTTCCATTGCCAAAGCAAGGCGTCTGATTGAACTATATGAAGCAGCAGGCATATCCAGACAGCGTGTACTCATTAAAATGGCTTCCACCTGGGAGGGAATTCGCGCCGCCGAGCAACTGGAAAAACAACACATAAACTGCAACCTGACACTGCTGTTTAACTTCAGCCAGGCTGCCGCTGCGGCAGATGCGGGTGCCTTCCTCATCTCCCCTTTTGTCGGCCGGATTCTCGATTGGCATAAGGCGTCTGGCGGGTTGCAGGACTATGCGCCAGAAGACGACCCCGGTGTCCAGTCAGTCAGACGGATTTACAATTACTATAAGCAGAACAACTACCAAACCGTAGTAATGGGTGCCAGCTTTAGAAATACATCAGAGATAGCGGAACTGGCAGGCTGTGACCGCCTCACTATCAGCCCCGCGCTACTGCAAGCCTTGGACGCTGATTTCGGCATTCTGGACCGCAAACTCAACCCAGAAGAAACCGGCTCTGAAATCGCCTACAACATGCCCGCTGAAGCCCAGTTTCGATTTGAGTTAAATGACGATCCCATGACCACCGAAAAACTTGCTGAGGGAATTCGAAGTTTTATTGCAGACCAGATTAAGCTGGAAGCCTGGTTACAGAAAATGGCCTAGGATCCGATAGGGAAATATTAGCGAATGAGGCTTTAACCAATGACACAAATCAGCTTGCTAGTAAAGGCTATAACAGCGCCGCCTATTCGAAAACTACAGAAAACTGGCATCAGGCCTGATCAAATGGTTTGAGCGTAATTCCCGATTACAAAAACGCTTGCTCTCAGGTCGGACGAACAAATTCAATTACGTCAGGCCTGGCCTCTGTTCAGCGTAGCGTTACACTGATGACTTTTCAACGGTTTCTCCCAGGGCCTTTGCTCGATCAAGTCTGGACGCCTCATCAGCAGGCAAATAACGCATCGCCAAGAGCAGCAGAATTGCGGTTAAAATGAACATAACTTGGGCTGACGCAATAGCATCGGTGAGCGCGCTTCCAGAGTCTGCGCCTTGGGAAACAAAGTAGTCCGATAATCGCCCTATCAAATAAGGCCCCAATGCCAGGCCGATAATGGTATTCATAAGCAGGAACCAGGCTCCCGCGGTGGCTCGCATTCTCGGCATAACCAGATCATTTACAGTAGCAGGCGCGATCGAAACCCACATGGACGCAGGTATATGATAAGCAAAATTCAACCAGTAGGCTGTCCTGATGTCTTCTGTATACAACATCCAGAGAATTAGTGGTGCTGTGGTTACAATGGTAATAAAGCCCACCAGCAACCGGCCATTCACCATTTTAAGCTTCAATCGATCGCCCAGTACGCCACCCAATACAACCCCAATCAGCCCACCCATGGCATTACCAATGCCCACGTACCAGCCAATATCTGAAGCGCTGGCTTCATGGACCCGCATCAAGAAGGGGGCGGTCCAAAAACTGGTTCCATAGGCGACAAATGCCATAGTGGGAAATGCAAGAGTGGTAAATACCAGTGCTTTGGAATGAAACAGCATGCCAAAAGAAGCCGCATCCCGCCTGGACAGACCCTGCA
>JAPKEK010000259.1 GCA_028822125.1 Pseudomonadales bacterium
ATCATTCTTAACCATAACATGGTTTTTTAAAACATCCTCTATAATAAAATCACTGGCTGTCACCAACAGGCCCTCAGCACCGGAGATCTGGCCCTTAAAGCTTAAAATGGTCTGATCCATACCCGCGCCACGAATGGTCACACCATCTACGTTAAGAGAAAGGGAACGATTAAATTCAAAAATACCGGCTGGAATCGTTATCACATCTCCTCGCTGAGCATTCAACAGAGACGTTTGTAACTGCGTCTGATAGTCGCTTGCCTCTACAACCGCGACCGTCACACTCTCAGAAGGTTGTTGTTCACTGCAGCCACTGAGCCAGAAAACCAGCCCCAGTAAAAAAACACTTTTAATCATCTTTACCTCCCCTAGCATCAAACTGAGCCACCAGAAAAACCAGCTTCCTGCTATAGGCTTGCCCCGAGCACAACTGCTGAAAACCTGGCAGGTTCTTGTTTTATCAATAATAATAGTTAAGACAGCAAAGCTCCACAATCCATGCGCTCTAACGCTGCCAGCGACCGGCGCAGAATAGCTCTGCCCAGTTCCTTGCCCCGCTCGTTACCCGAGTCAAGCGTTCCGCAGATAGCAATCGGTGTGATCATGGTAATCATGAGATTGAGCCGGTAATCCTCCAGGCAGCGATCAAAACTATAGCCTTTAACCCCATATTCCAGAAGCGTGTCATGGTAGGCGCGCAGATGTTGCATTTCCACATCAAGCTCAAGGTCCTTACTGCAACTCTGCGAACAGAAATAGGCTATATCATGGGGCCCATTGCCACCGGTTGTATTTTGCCAATCCACTCCAACGATGTTGACTTTGCCGTTTTTTACCGGCAACAGCATGTTATCAACACGAAAATCTCCATGAACAATCGTCTGTGGCCCGCTCATGGCACGATCGAACAAAACAGCAAACTGCTCGCCTATTGCTGTCACCACATCAGGCAGATTACCACTGAAACAATCGGCGAAATTGGTAAGCGTTGGCTCGACCCCAGGCTGGTATATAACCTGCTGTTTGAAATCGGTTAACTCGGGATTATTCTGGTACTTCAGCCAGGGGTAATTTTCCGTCTTGCCCCAGAAGGTCCCGTGCATCTGTCCTGCCTGTCTGAATGCCAGGGCCATCAATTCGTCAGAACAATCCAGCAATTGATCGCCTGCCGCAGCATCACCCAGATCTTCAAGAATTAACAGGAAGTCCTGCGTCTGGGCATCGATATCGGCAAACAGGCAACGCGGACTCGCTATCGGGTTCAGGCTTGCCAGGTGTCGGTAGTAGTTGATCTCGTTGGCATAAAAATTCAAGCTCTTTGATATATCGACGTTATCAGTCTGGGCGATAACTTTGACGATGACACTCTTCTGGCTGCCACTGGACATCTGCAGGTTTGCTCGCCCTATGGAAGACATCAAACCGACCCCTTCTCCCAGGGGCTTAACCGACACCGATGATACAGTTTCAGTCAGTTCATCCTTTAATAATTGATTCGCCAGATCAGCAGTAAATTCTGACGCATTCTGCAGCACAATCGCCATTTAACACCCCCTGTTTTACAATAGTGGCCTAATAGTAACTCAACCATGGAATAATCTGAATGAACCCTTTATTTGAACGATTTAACCTGCAAGGCCAGGTCGCAGTTATAACGGGCGGTGGTCGCGGTATTGGTGAAGGTATTGCAATGGATTTTGCCCGAGCCGGGGCAAAAGTTGTTGTCGCAGCGAGACGAACCACAGAAATTGAAAGTGTTGCAGAAAAAGTTAGGTCAATAGGGGGGCAAGCCATAGCGGTTACCACCGATGTTACCGACAGTGAGGCCGTTGAACGCCTGGCCGCAAAAACTATCGAGGCTTTTGGCAAGCTGACTACCTGGGTCAATAATGCAGGTGGTTCCGCTGCGCGAATGCCGCTCACCGAACTTCCGAGAAGCGAGTGGGACAAGACCATCAACCTGAATTTGACGGCAGTTTATGTGGGCTGTATGACGGCTGTCGCGCATATGGATAAAGGGTCAATTATCAATATCTCATCAGGCGCCGGATTCAGTCCCGTGCCCGGTAGTGCTCATTACGGCGCTGCAAAAGCAGCTGTTAACTCATTAACTTGGACTCTCTCGGCAGAACTTGCTCCACACATTCGAGTTAACGCTGTTGCACCCGGTGCCATACCCACAGAAATTATGCTGAAAGCATTAAATAAAGATGAGACCCAGTTGGATGAATTATTAAGTGAGTGGAATATCCCATTGGGAAGGCTGGGTACGCCGGAAGATATTGGTTCGGCCTGCGTTTACCTTGCTTCCGAAGCAGCCAGTTGGGTCAGTGGTGAAATCATCCGAGTCGGTGGCGGGGCAAAGCCTCGCTGAGTAACCAGATTCGACCAGCAACATAAAATCGTTCACCAATACCCCAGGTCAGGCCCAGAAAACATCCATGCTATGTTTAAACAATCCATCAATCTGGCACCAACACAGGCCAAAACAGTCCCATTGCCTGAGCACGGCAACAGACCAGGGCAGGCCCTGGTCTGTTGCATCGCAACCTGACAGCCTCAATCCGGAGTAGAAAATCATGACTGAAATTGAAACAAAATCAAAAAAAATTCTGACTGGCACAGAAGGCTTCAAAGTCATCGCCAAGGGCGTCTTTATCCTGCCTGGTCAGGGCAACGCACTGGCGGTTGAAACGGACAACTCAGTGGTACTGATGGATTGTGGCGGTGGCGGTAGAATGTCCGCAAACATGATTAAGCTGCTACGCGACCAGACCGACAAAGCCGTAACAGCCATCTGCTATTCGCACGGTCATCTTGGCTATAACGATGGCGCCAACGACTGGCTCGGTCACAATCAGGCCCGTGATGATGCAGCACCCCTGCTCATTGCCCACGTAAACTGTCAGCGGCGCTACCGCAGGTATCGGGAGACCCTGGGTCTGCAAACCATTCTTGCGCAAATGCAGTTCCCCGGTTTACCCATTCAGTTCAATCTGGTTGATCCAAACCTGACCTTTAATGACCGAATTTCCCTGCCAACCAAGGGCAGACGCATCGAACTCCTGCATGTCCCATCTGAAACAGATGACTGTATTGCCATGTGGTTACCCGATGATGGGATTCTCTATGCAGGGGCCGCCTTTCCAGGAACGACCATACCCAATATCGGCACACCCTTGCGCAGTCAGCGATTTACGCTGCGATGGGCAGAATCACTGGAGAAGATGGCAGCGCTAAAGCCAACCACGCTGGTGCAGGAATTTGGCCCGGTCATTACCGATCCCGCCGACATACAAAAGAGATTAACCAAAACGGCTTCCCTGCTCCGCTGGTTTCGTGACGAAGTCGTGGCAAGGATGAACCTGGGGCTGTCAGAGGCTGAAATTCTCCAAGATATGAAATACCCGGATGACCTTCAGGAACTGGATTACCTTAAAGCGCGTTACGGCGCACCGGAATATATTGTGCGCGATCTGTATCGGCAGGAAAATGGCTGGTGGAGCAGGAACCCGACAGATCTGCATCCCGCTGATAGCGGCGCTGCAGGTGATGCTGTAATGCGGGCTGCCAGCGGATCCGAGAGCATCGCAGGGTATGCCGAGCACCTTGAAACCACTGGCGAGACGCAACTGGCCATGCATGTCATCGACCTGATTGCCAATGCCGGCACAGTCAATGATGATGTGCTTGCAGCTAGAAAAATAAAGGCTCGGCTGTGCCGAAAGAGGGCAAAAGAAGTGCGCCCCTACGTTTCCAAAGCACTCTACAATTCGTCTGCAGATCTACTCGAAAAAGGCAGGATTTCCTGGGTAAAACAGGCGTAGGGCAGCATTACTCTACCAATACAACCCGGGTCCCCACATTACCACCGGCAAGAAGATCTACAAATGCCGCTGGCGCGGATTCAAGGCCTTGTACTTCATCAACCCGACTGGTGAGCTGACCTGAGTCTAACCAGCCGCTAATGTCCTTTCTGGCTGCTGCGTACAACGCCAGATAATCAAATACAAGAAAGCCCTGCATCCGGATTCGTTTATTTACGAGCAGCCCTGGAATACCCTTTGGCCCGGGCTCAGGCGCATCAGTGTCATATTGTGACACCACCCCACAACAGACGATACGACCATTCACATTTAAACGAAATAAGGCCGAACCCAAAACAAAGCCACCCGTGTTATCAAAGTAGACATCCACCCCATTAGGCGTGGCGTCCTTTAGCGCACTTCGATAATCACCCTGTTTATAATTTACCGCTGCATCAAATCCGAGCTGGTCCACCAATAGGTTACATTTGTTATCCTGTCCGGCGATGCCAATGACCTGGCAACCCCTGATTTTGGCAATCTGGCCGACCAGATGGCCCACCGAACCGGCTGCCGCTGAAACCATTACTGTTTCACCCGCTTCAGGTTGACCGACCTTTAACAATCCAAAATAAGCCGTCAGGCCATTCACACCCAACGGTCCCAGATAATGGATTGCGTCAACCTCTGCCGGAATCTTCTGAAGCGCGCTGGCCGCATGCATCGAGTAACGCTGCCAGCCCGTTGAGCAGACAACTTTGTCGCCTGGGGCAAACCCCGCATCTGTTGATTCAACCACGATGCCAATGCCGGCACCGCCCATAACAATTCCAGTGGTAGGCGCCCCTGCGTAGCTGGCGCTACCCTGTAAACCGGCACGAGAACCTGCAGCTACCAAAAAGGCTTCGGTCTTGACCAGTGTCTCACCCGGGCCGGGATGGCCTATATCACTATCCTGAAGACGATAATGCTGAGTCGATAATTTACCCGTGGGCAATTGATCGATGATAATTTGCTGGTTTTTCATTTTGACTCCATCATAACTGTCTGTATCTTCATATTCTGCCTGCTTGTGGCTAACGCCACCTTTCCTGTAATTAACATTATCTAAATAGCATTGTATCTAAATAGCATTGTCTAAATAGCATTCTCTT
>JAPKEK010000260.1 GCA_028822125.1 Pseudomonadales bacterium
GCCAAGTTATCACATGTAGAGAGCGCACGCTCATCGTGCTTCCCGTGTGGCTATTAACAGACAAGGTTGGGTGATGCCATATGGGTTGGTGTCACACCCAAGCAGGGAATTATCTTCTGCCTTTACCTTAGGTCCGTATTCTTCTGGATATTGTGACTAACACACAAACGACTTATAACGGCGCTTTGGTCGCAGGATCGTAACATTCTGTCGTATTAAGCGAGTAATAACAGCGAAGTTGGGGATAATACGATAGATTGGCTACGTGACTCAGCACAGAATCGTTAAGGTATAATTATGCAGCACCGACTTCGCCAGATGCTCTTTGCTCTGGTTCTTAACCTATCAATGCTCTCTTTTAGTCCGGTTATGGCGGCCTTTACGCTGGATGTTGATGATGATGGCCAGCTAGAGCCGCTGTCGGACGGGTTGCTTATTATGCGGTATCTGTTTGGGTTCTCTGGAGGCGCACTGACCAGAGGGGCTTTAGCGATTGACGCTCGCCGTTTTTATTATTAACAGATGGCTTGTTCGACCTGTCCATCGCCGAAATCAGTATTGAACTTTGAATCTGGTATTTTAAGCCGCATAGGAGAATCTAATTTTCTGTTTGCTGCGGCGCCTTTTTTTATGCATCGCGAGGCGCATTAAATCGAGTTGCCTTCAGACTGTGCTTTATTTTGCCTAGATGAGTTAGCAATTTTGGTCCCAGTTTTAAGGTCACACCTGTTGCCAGGACATCGAGAATGACCAGATGTACAATCCGAGAAGTCATGGGCATATATTCGTCGGTGTTCTCTGGCACGTCAGCATTGAGTGTGATACTGCAGCGCTGGGCCAAAGGCGAGTCTGATGGGGTCAATCCAATGACCGCTGAACCATTGTTTCTGGCTATGTCGGCCACTGCAACCAATTCTTTGGTACGGCCCGTATGAGAAATAATAAAGAAGGTATCATCTGCGTCTCCAGCTGAGGCAAGCATACGCTGCATCAATATATCGTCTTGACAGCTCACCGGTATATCGAAGCGGAAGAATTTGTTTTCCGCGTCTTTGGCGACCGAAGCCGATGCCCCCAGGCCAAAAAAATGGATCTGTTTGGTTTCGGTAAGCAGAGTGACCACTTCTTCTATCTGCGCGGCATCAATCTGGTCCCTCATTCTGACCAGATCATTGATAGCGCAATCAAAAATTTTTGGAGTGTAGATCGATACATCGTCGCTGGCTTGCACCTCTTTATTCATAAAGCGGAGGCCACTGACCAGAGACTGTGCCAGTTTGAGTTTGAAATCAGGGAATCCAGCTGTGGCAAATCGTTTGCAGAAGCGGTTTACGCTGGGCTCGCTGACATTCGCCCATTTTGCCAGTGTGGCAATGCTGGCTCGGGTTACACCGTCCGGATCGTCGAGGATAGCGCTGGCAACCTTGTGTTCTGACTTGTTCAAGTCGTTCAAACCTTCCCTTATGACATTAATGAGGTTGTGAGAATGCATGGATTAACGCTCCTTTTTTGATTGCACAGGATCCTTTACGTTCAAGGTGCCCAGTATATTGTCAGGGGGGTGCGATCCTGCTTGATGATCGCAGCAACAGGCAGGCTAAGCATGTCGCCGTCCTGGCTAGCCTGCCTGAATACCGAGTGTTTTTGTTGCCTCTGAAAAACAGTATCAACTGGTGACTGTTTAACAGTCGAGCCAGGGTCAAGCTGATTCTTGCGTGACTACTGAGTAGTGGTGTGACAGCGATGCTCGCTTCCTGGCTAGCTAAGTCGAGCCCTGACTCTAAGGCTTGCGAGCATGGAAATAGTGATGCGATATGGCCATCATCTCCCATTCCCAGCAAGGTTACGTCGAAGGTGGGCTGTTCGGAAAGTTGTTTGCTTGCTGCCTGGGCTGCTGCACTGACATTGGCACTGCTTTGTTTCAGTGGCAGGAAGTGAGCCTTGCTGGCCAGGTTAATGAGCAGGTTGTCTTTTACAAGTTTTGCATTACTGTCGGTATGAGAGTCCTCGACCCAGCGTTCATCGCTTAGGGTGACTGTAACTTTTAACCAGGGTAATGGAATTATGGATAGCTGGTTAAACAGGGTGACGGGTGTGCTACCCCCTGGGACAACAAGACTGGCCTGGCCCTGGTTAGCGATAGCCTGCTTAAGCAGGCCCGTTATTTTGTCGGTCAATGCTGCGTGTAGAGGTGTTGGGCTTGGAAATGTGTTGAACTGCATTGCTAATTTTCGTACCAGCTACGCTGGTCTGTCTCGATAAGGATTTCAGCTCTGGATGGACCTGTAGATCCTGCTGCATAAGGCTTAGTTTCTACTGCTCTGTCCTTCCAGACCTCGATAAGGTCATCACACCATTTCCAGGAGGCGTCAATTTCTTCTCGGCTGACAAACAGCCATTGATCTCCTTTTATAACCTCCAGCAGCAGGCGCTCGTAAGCATCCGGTATTCTTGTGTCACCAGTGGAGTCAAAGAAATCGAGATTAAGGGTTCGTTTTTCCAAGCTAAGCCGATCCTTTAGGCTCTGCTTCTTGGATACCATTTCAAGCTGGATTCCTTCATTGGGCTGCAACCTGATAACCAGACGATTGTTTGCGTCATTTTTGTGATCCGGGAATATAGCGTGGGGGTGGTTTTTATAGGTAATAACAACCTGGGTTACTTTTTCCTCAAGACGTTTCCCCGTTCTTAGATAAAAGGGCACACCAGCCCAGCGCCAGTTGTCAATAAATGCCTTTAATACCACATAGGTTTCAGTATTGCTGGTGGTATTGCTACAGTCTTCTTCCTCTGTATAACCTACCACTGGGGTGCCGGCGACCCAGCCGGCAGAATATTGTCCACGAATCGCCTGTTCGGTTATGTTTGATGCATTTATCGGGCTCGGGGCACGCAGAATTTTTACTTTTTCAGCTCGGATTTCATCAGCTTGAAGAGAGGTTGGTGGTTCCATTGCGGCCATACACAACAGTTGCAGAAGATGGTTCTGAACCATGTCCCTGAGCTGAACAACCTGGTCGTAGTAACCCCATCGCCCTTCTATGCCAATGGTTTCTGCAGCAGTGATCTGGATATGATCGATACAGCTGTTATCCCACTGAGAATTAATCATGCGATTGGCGAAACGCAGCGCAAGCAGGTTTTTCAAGAACGATTCTGGCGTGTTCGTCAAGACAGCCTGCTTGATCCAGATTCTGGCTGATCGAGCTAGACAGATTGCGTGTGGCCAGGTAATAGATAATGGTGCGGTCCGGATTTATCCAGTTTGCCAGCCTGGAAAACTGCGACTGTTCCGAAAAATCAACATTGATGTAGTCTAGTCGTTGACTGAATCTGTGCCAGGTTACCTCGCTAGATGAGGCTCTTTCCAGGATGGGTTTTAAGGGTTGCCGGGTCTGCTCGATAAATCCGCTAGTGTCGAGATCGTCTCTGGCCACTGCGGCAATCTGAACGCCGTCGGCTAAAAGGCCAGCTTGGTCCAGCCAGAACAGCGCGGGAAACAGTTTACGGTTAGCAAGGTCCCCTCTGGCACCAAAAATAACAAGATCAATTTGTGTGCTCATTATCATGCTCTCGTAGGTTGGTAATTTATCGGAGCAGAAGCGGCGACCAGAGCGGTTTTCAACAGCTGCTCAATGTCGGACCACTTTTGTTGCTTTATCAGTGATGGGTTCACCATCCAGGACCCGCCGACCGATAGTACATTGGGCAGATTGAGGTAATCGCCCATATTATTCAGGGTGATGCCGCCTGTTGCGCAGAATCGAACCTCGCGGAACGGCCCGAACAGCGCTTTGAGGGTTCGAATGCCGCCCAGGGATTCGGCAGGAAAGAACTTGAATGTCTCATAACCCAGCTGTAAACCGAGCATGATTTCGCTGGCAGATGAGATACCGGGCAGGAGTGGTATGGGTGATTCCGCAGCGCATTTCAGGAGATCTGGCGTTATCCCAGGAGATACCATGAAATCGCATCCCAGCGCTTCAGCCTGGCTGACCTGGCGAGTACTGCAGATGGTTCCAGCCCCGATTATCAGATCCGGGAATTGCTTACGTATAAGCTTGATCCCGGTAGCGGCGTAGTCAGTCCTCAGTGTTATTTCGATCGTTTTGAAACCCGCTGAAATCAGACATTGAGCCAGTGGTACAGCATCTTCCTCACGGTGCAGAGTAATCACCGGTATAATGGGGTTATGGGTTAATAGGTCTTGCATAGCTTGTTACCTTTTTCTGTGAAGGCTCATTGACGCGCCGAAAAGCCCTAGGTTGTTTTTTGTCACCAGAAAGGTCGGGATGTTACTGAGATAAGTTCTGAATCGACCCTTGTCTTCGAATTGTTGTCTGAAATTACTGGCAACAAACAGTTGTTTAAACCTGGGAATGACGCCCCCTGCTATATAGACCCCACCTTGTGCACCGTAGGTGAGCGCCAGATTACCCGAGGTTGCGCCCAGGATCTCAGAGAACAGATCAAGCACCTGCAGTGCGTTCTTGTCTTTACCATTCAGCGCAGCATTTACGATTTGTGCGGGTTCTGTAAAGCGCTGCTTGTCGTCTCTGCCTTCAACTAGTGCCTGATAGATGTTGATTAGACCTGGGCCTGACAATAGTCTTTCCAGGCTGACTCGGCCGAATTCCTTCTGCAGGTATTTTTCTATGCGCACCTGCAGGTCACCCAGGGGTGCAAAATCGGCATGGCCTCCCTCAGTTTCAATTATCTGGTAGTTGCACGAATTGGGAATAAGGGCAGCCATCCCCAGGCCCGTTCCCGCTCCCAGTACAGCGACTGGTTTGCCCTGTTGCGCTTTGCCACCGCCGATTTGAATCACATCAGTTTCAGTTATTGCATGAACGCCGTGAGCCATGGCGGCAAAATCATTGATGATGGTGACGCTTTCACACTTCAAAGCAGACTGTAGCGCATGCCTTGTAAAATGCCAGGGGCAATTGGTTATAG
>JAPKEK010000261.1 GCA_028822125.1 Pseudomonadales bacterium
CCGGAGAAATGATTTTTATCCTGATTGCATTATTACCAGCGACTGTTCAATTTACTCTGTCAGTCCCCTGGGCAATCTTCCATATTCTGATCATTTCATTACAAGCATTTATCTTCATGATATTAACCATCGTCTATCTCACTCAAGCCAGTGAGACGGCGGAACATTAATTTTAACTAGCTAAAAGGTAGAAAAATGGAAAACTCTCTGGTGTATATGGCGGGCGCTATTATGATGGGTCTCGGCGCCATTGGCAGTGGTGTGGGTATTGGTTCTCTGGGCGGTAAATTCTTGGAAGGCGTGGCCAGACAGCCTGAATTATTGCCTATGTTGAGGATACAGCTCTTTATTGTGTTAGCACTGATTGAAGCCATCCCCATTATCTGTCTGGGTATTGGTCTTTATCTTATTTTTACTGGTGGCCCTTTATAAAAGAGAACTGCGAATCCCGAGAGGTGATGCATGAACATTAATTTAACAATGATCGGCCAGATGGTCTCATTCGTAATCTTCGTCTGGTTCTGTATGAAGTTTGTATGGCCGCCCCTGACCCAGGTTCTCAGAGATCGTCAGAAACTGATCGCTGCAGGTTTGGAAAATGCGTCAAAAGCTGAGCAGCAATTGCAGCAGGCGAATGAAGCCGTTGGTAATGAACTTGAAGCAGCAAAGCGCGAAGCCAATGATTTGATTAATCAAGCCAGAAATCGAGCAAATCAGATCGTTGAGGAAGCGAAATCTCTGGCAAAAGAAGAAGCAGAGAAAATTGTGCAGGCTGCCCAGGGCGATATTGACCTGGAAATCAATCGAGCGCGGGAAGAACTCCGTCAGAAAGTGAGCGAGCTAGCCATTACTGGTGCGGAAAAGATTCTTCAAGTCAGTATCGATCGCAGTCAACACGATGCCATGCTGACTAAGCTGGCCGCTGAGCTCTAGGAGACGGTTATGGCCGAAGCAGAACTCGCTACCATAGCAAGACCCTACGCCAGAGCGGCATTTTCCTGTGCCCTGGATGTTGACGGCGGTCTGCAGAGTTGGTCTCGTATGCTGGGATTACTCGCTGCGGTGAGTTCAGAGCCGTTGATGAGTGCGTCGCTTGATAATCCCTTGTTGTCAGCGCCTGATGAGGCTGCCTTGTTAATTGATTTTCTGGATGAGGAACTCGATCAGGCAGGACGGAATTTCGTCTCGGTACTTGCTGACTACGACAGGATTGCTCTTTTGCCTTCGATTGCTGAGTTGTTTGAGTTGTTGAAGGCAAATCATGAAAAGACCATGGACGTGAAAATCAGCAGTGCATTTGAGGTTTCCAAGGAACAGGAGGCCATGATATCCAGTGCCTTGACCAGGAAGTTACAACGACAAGTGGTCCTGGAAACCCAGTTAGAAACGGAATTGCTCGGCGGCATCGTTGTCCGGGCTGAAGATATGGTCATCGATGATTCGGTGCGTGGCAAGTTGCAGAAATTAGCAGGCTTGCTCAATTAAAATTGAAAATTTGAGGTGCAGAAAATGCAGCAACTGAATCCTTCTGAAATCAGTGACATCATCAAGCAGCGTATTACACGGCTTGATGTTAAATCTGAAGCGACCAACGAAGGAACCATCGTCAGCGTTTCAGACGGTATTGTTCGAATTCATGGCCTGGCTGATGTGCAGAATGGTGAAATGATCGAGTTCCCGGGGAACTTGTTTGGATTTGCACTGAATCTGGAAAGAGACTCTGTCGGGGCCGTTGTCCTGGGGGATTACAAATCTCTGAAAGAAGGCCAGACCGCCCGTTGTACGGGACGTATCCTGGAAGTACCCACTGGCCCGGAATTACTGGGCCGGGTGGTTGATGCTTTAGGTAATCCTATCGATGGTAAAGGCCCCGTCAATGCGTCCCAGACCGCACCCGTTGAAAAGGTTGCACCGGGTGTCATTGACCGGCAGCACGTCAATCAACCCGTTCAAACGGGCTTGAAATGTATTGACTCCATGATTCCGGTGGGTCGGGGTCAGCGCGAACTAATCATTGGTGATCGCCAGACCGGTAAAACAGCGATCGCCATTGATACGATTATCAATCAACAAGCATCGGGCATTAAGTGCGTTTATGTGGCAATTGGTCAGAAACTGTCATCCATTGCTACCGTGGTTCGAACCCTGGAAGAACACGATGCGATGAAGAATACCATTGTAGTTGCAGCAGGAGCGGCCGACCCGGCCACCATGCAATACATCTCAGCCTATTCGGGTTGTACCATGGGCGAGTATTTCCGTGACAACGGTGAAGATGCCCTGATTATCTATGATGATCTGACCAAACAGGCCTGGGCCTATCGTCAGATATCGTTGTTGCTACGTCGTCCCCCTGGACGAGAAGCCTATCCGGGAGACGTATTTTATCTGCATTCAAGATTACTGGAACGGGCTGCCAGGGTAAACGAAGCTTATGTTGAAGAATTTACCGATGGTGCGGTGAAAGGTAAGACAGGATCGTTAACAGCGCTACCGATTATTGAAACCCAGGCAGGTGATGTTTCAGCATTTGTTCCAACCAATGTCATTTCAATTACTGACGGCCAGATTTTCCTGGAATCAGATAAATTTAATGCGGGTGAGCGCCCTGCGATGAATCCGGGTATATCGGTTTCACGAGTGGGTGGGGACGCCCAGGTTAAGTTCATGTCGAAGATCTCTGGCGGTATTAAGATTGCATTGGCTCAGTACCGGGACCTGGCAGCATTCTCGCAGTTTGCTTCCGATCTGGATGAGGCGACTCGTCGACAGTTAGAGCATGGTGAACGTATTAATGAGTTGATGAAACAGAAACAGTATGCGCCTATGACGGTTGCTGAAATGGGTATTGTGTTGTTTGCGGCAAATGAACGTTTTTTGGAAGACGTTCCTGTGGAAAAGGTTCTCGAATTTGAATCAGCTTTGCTGAGTTTTATGAAAGCTGAACACGGCGATTTCATGGACCAGGTAAATCTTGAAGGTGCCTATAGCGATGAGGTGGTAGAGACCATGCGCACCGCTCTGGAAGCATTTAAGAAAACCCAGTCCTGGTAGATATACACAAGTTCAAGATTAACTGAGGGCAGCATGGCAAACGCCAAAGAACTTCGAAAACAGATTGGCAGCATTAAGAATACTCAGAAAATTACCAGTGCTATGCAGATGGTAGCAGCGAGTAAAATGCGAAAGGCTCAGGACAGAATGTCCAGGGGCCGTCCGTATTCTGAGCAAATAAGAGCTGTGATCAGCCATATTGCTAATGCCGCCGCTGAATATCGCCATGAATTTATGATGGAACGGGAAGTGAAGCGGATTGGTTATATTGTCATAACCACTGATAAAGGCCTGTGTGGCGGATTGAACGTGAATCTGCTGAAAGCCACCATTCAGGACATGAAGCGATGGTCGGAGCAGGGTGTTGAGACGGATTTGTGTTTGATTGGTAATAAGGGCATTCAGTTTTTTAGAAACTATGGTGGCCATGTGCTCGCAGCCACTCAACATATTAGTGAATCACCGGCAGTTGAGGATCTCGTGGGTAATATTAAGGTCATGTTGGATGCTTTCGAAGCGGGCAAGGTTGATAAGATTTTTCTATCGAACAATGTATTCGTTAATACCATGACGCAGACACCAACCATTGCGCAATTGGTGCCACTTGAACCTTCACAGGACGAGGCCATGGCGCACCGTTGGGATTACATCTATGAGCCAGATGCACGACAGCTCATTGAGGGTTTGATAACACGTTATTTGGAATCACAGGTTTATCAGGCCGTGGTTGAAAATGTAGCCTGTGAACAGGCTGCGAAAATGATTGCAATGAAAAGTGCAACCGATAATGCCGGTGAGTTGATCGATGAACTTGAGCTGATTATGAATAATGCAAGACAGGCAGCGATCACACAGGAAATTTCAGAAATTGTTAGCGGCGCAGCAGCTGTTTAGGCCAAGCGCAGAAGAAAGAGAGGATAATAAAATGGGTAGTGGACGAATCGTACAGATAATCGGTGCGGTCATCGATGTGGAATTCTCACGCGATGAGGTGCCTAGTGTCTATGAAGCGTTGGTGGTTCCCAGCCGTGATTTGACCCTGGAGGTCCAGCAGCAGCTCGGTGATGGCGTGGTTAGAACCATTGCTATGGGTAGCTCTGATGGGGTCAGCCGTGGCCTGGAGGTGAACAATACTAACGCACCGATATCGGTACCGGTTGGTGAAGAGACCCTGGGTAGAATTATGGATGTTCTGGGTAATCCCATCGACAGGAAGGGCCCTATCGGCGAAAAAGAGCGCATGCCCATCCATCGTAACCCGCCATCCTATGAAGAACAGGCAGGCAGTCGGGATCTGCTTGAGACGGGCGTCAAAGTGATTGATCTGATCTGCCCATTTGCCAAGGGTGGCAAGGTTGGCTTGTTTGGTGGTGCTGGTGTGGGTAAGACCGTAACCATGCTTGAACTGATTAATAATATTGCGAGAGAACACAGTGGCTTGTCCGTTTTTGCTGGCGTCGGTGAAAGGACTCGTGAAGGCAACGATTTTTATCACGAAATGCAGGATGCAGGGGTGCTGGATAAAATCTCCATGGTTTTCGGCCAGATGAACGAGCCGCCTGGAAACCGTCTTCGAGTCGCCTTGTCTGGCCTGACCATGGCCGAGAAATTCAGGGATGATGGTAAAGATGTGTTGTTGTTTATCGACAATATTTACCGCTATACCCTGGCCGGAACGGAAGTTTCGGCGCTGTTGGGCAGGATGCCCTCTGCGGTCGGTTATCAGCCGACACTGGCTGAAGAAATGGGTGTGCTGCAGGAACGAATCACAACCACCAAGGATGGTTCGATTACATCGGTGCAGGCGGTTTACGTACCGGCAGATGATTTGACTGACCCGTCTCCTGCAACCACCTTTGCGCACCTGGATTCAACGGTGACGTTATCACGGGACATTGCC
>JAPKEK010000262.1 GCA_028822125.1 Pseudomonadales bacterium
TCTCATAGTCATTTTGTATGACTGAAAGGTGTCTAGCAAACTGGGGGCGATTCAGATATAGAAGCTATTGAGGCTGAAATTAAATCAAACGGCTGCGTTGTAATTAAAGACCTAATAGATAGATCAACAGTAGAACAGATAAAATCTGACATGGTTAGCGTCCCATTCAGGATTGATTTATTATCTGAATCTGCAGCTTCGTATCACTGGCGATCATGAAGCCCTTGCCTGGACAGATTGTTATGCTGGGGTGATACTCACACAATGACTTTCTATCCTTTCTAGTGTTTAATTTAAGTCTCCAACTCTCTTCAAAGAGCTGGAGAATCCTCTAGTCAGGAAGATACCAAAAGTAAATGGTGACGATGGTGGAGGAGCTTTATTCATCGTAGTCATCTCTTGTCATTCTTTCTTGGGTTATGTCTGATTTTCGTCATCGGGCTACCATTTCTGCCATACCAGAAAAGGAATACCGCGTAGATAATGGCAATCACGCCCCAGCGGATTCTTGATGCAGTGACGATTTTGTTCATGCAGTTCTCCGATACCCTACTGTTGGCCTTGCTCTTCGGCTGAAGCAGGCATGTACTGAATCGGCGAAGACCAGGCGCGCTCCTGCAGGGTGGCCGCCAAATCAGAACGCGGCACGGTGCCTGCTTTAATCGCGTCCCACGTATTCCACCGGCAAGTTGGGTTTTCTAATATTCGGGCATAGTAGAAAGCGCGTTCGCTGGCATCAAAGTTCGGGTCGGTCCACACGGCGCGCAGTTCAGCATCGCCGGTTTTGGCGCTGAAGCTGCAATCGCTTAAATTTACCGTGGCGCCGTTATCCGGGCAGCGGTTGGCGGCGGGGTTCACCGCGACTCCGCCCGCGCAAGCCACGTCGATCACGTCTTCGTGGGTTTCACCTGCCGCGTCGATCCAGCCTTTGACTATCTGAAGTCGCTGCAGCGGTGCGCTGTTGGCATCTGCCTGTGCCCACATGGCGAACTGTGGAGCACATTCACCATCTGCCGTATTGGGAGCAAGGTCCGCGCCCATGGTGACGCCAGTGGCATAGGCAAGGGCCACCCCATCTGCCATTTCCAGCAAGTCATCCGGTAAACCGTAGCCCGCAAAAAATCGCAGTCGCATGCGCGGGCCAGTAGTGGCAAAGGTTTCCTTGCGACGCAAAGCAGCGTAGATCGACGCTCGGGTGTTTTCTTCAGCCCACACCGCAGCGAGACCCGATGCTCCAAATTCGGTTTGCTGGCCACCCAAAAAGTTCTCGCCGTCCACTTCCGCCACATCCTGACCAGGGAGGATGCCTATCAAGGTGCTTTCAACAAGACCCAACGGAACGGAACCACGTACCTGCGCATCTGCAGACAGGATGCCTAGCTTAGAGGAAAAGTTAGATTCGTCATTTTGCGAAGCACCCGTGTGTGTATCACTGGAACCAATCACACCAAACGTATAGGGGTTGGTAATGCCCTGGGCTTCCAGTTCCAGACCTCGACGCAAGGCGTCGCGCACGTAACTGCCTTCGGGTTTACTGGGTAAAGGCTTTCCCATCCCCACCCCTCGAGTGCTCACCAACTCGAAGTCTGCCCACTCATCGCGGGTGGACAAAGCAGGATGAGTTTCAGACGTGCCTTTGATCTGTGTGATTTCTACCAACGGCTCATTGCGAATGCGCTGTACGGCGTATTCATCATCGATTGGATCACCGGCCCAATCCACCAACTTGAACATATGACCATTAGACTTGTTAGAGTTATGCGGTATTGCCATAGATTCCACACCCGCCTCGCGCAACGTATCCATCCAGTCCCATAAGTCTTCCACGTTCCTCGAGTGCATACGCGAAAAGGGAACTTCAGGCACGCGTTCGCTGCCTTCGAAGATAACATTGCGGTGCAGGCTACCAGCATCATCTGCGGCGGTTGTGTACTCGTAGGCAACGAAGGTAGTAAAGCGGCCAGGATCGTTGTGCATATCCGCCGCTTTGATTGAGTCCGCCCACGCGCTACGCGTAATGGACAATGGCTCTTCAGGGTCGACCTCCCCCTCGACAATCGCAAGGCTTAATGCTCGAGCAAGGCCGAAACTTCGCATCCGATCCAGCAGGCTCAAGCGTCCCATATTATCTGGCGCATTCAAGTCATGCAAAACTTGCGCAAACGGATACCTGGAAATGTCACTGCTGGTATCCGCAGCAACTGGGGCGACGCCCATAAACATGCCGTGATCGGTGACGCCATAGAAATCCAGAGGCTGGCGGAGCTGCATATCAAAACCTGCTGGGTGCTTGATGGCTTCACCTTTTGCAAAGCGATAAGCATCGTAAGGTGTGGCCAACGTGCCAAAGGCATAAGCGTCAAACGAATACATTGTGTGTACGTGCAGATCACCGAAGTAGGCGTTGCGCTGTGGGTTGATGTCTGGCCCTCTTTTGACAAAAGATTCGATAGCACCATCGAGGTCCGTCTTGACACTTGACCGACGATCAATAATCGTGTGCTCGGTTGCAAACAAAGGCTGCCTGAGTGCCGAACGCTGCTCTTGCGTCGGCTGATTACCACCACCGCAAGCGGTAAGCAGCAACCCTGCCATGGTGCAAACGGCTAATTTAACTCGTTGCATCATTTCCCTGCCTTCTCTTTTTGGTTTATTTAGCATTATGCTATTATTGTTTATCGTGATGATAACCTTTCCTTTGAAGGCTGGTTCGTTACCGGCTGTGCCGGGCGTCTGGCACGATTACTTTTCGTTTGCCTGGTGGTAGCCGGCTGATATGACGTTGCGCCCGTTCTCGTACCACTTTCTTTCAAGTCCGTGTGGTTTCCCATTCTCATAAGTGTGTTCAAGCCCCAACTGCCCGTTTTCGTGCCAACTTTTCAGGTCCGAGTGAGCAAGTTGCCTTTTTATTGAGAGATCTGATCTTCAGTATGTTCATAAACTAGCTGCCCTTTGAAGAAAGTCAGTTCGACTTGCGTTCCAGCTATGTCGTCAGGTGGAATTTCAAACAGGTTTCGATCCAGCACGATCAGGTCCGCGAACTTCCCTTTGCTCACTGAACCAGTCTGACCTTCCAACTTGAGGCCGACAGCGCTAGAGAGTGTAAAAATTGATATCGCTTCCTGCAACGTCACAGCCTGTTCAAGCCAAAGCGTTCCAGGTGTGGAGCCGTAAGGGTCAGCGCGCGTTACCAGAGCTGCCAGACCCGACCAGGGATTGGCATCAGGAACTGCTGCCGGCCAGTCTGATCCGATTGAGACAGAGCCACCGCTGTCAATCAGATCTCGAGTCGCCCAGTATTGTTTGGCCCGTTTCCCGCCTACAGCACTGACTACCGATTCTATGATGGGTGAGGGATGCCACAGATAGGGTGAAAAATCCGCCGCAACATTGAGTCTACCAAATCGCGGAATATCTGAAGGGTCAATATAGCCAGCATGAGCCAGCTCATGGCGCAACCCACTGTTACCATTTATCTCTCTGGCAGCCTGAATAGCATCCAGTCCAACCCTGACAGATCTGTCGCCCGCAGCATGCATTTTGATCGTGAAGCCCCGTCGATCCAGTTCGATAACGTCTTCGCGCAATCTGTTGGGTGCCAGATGCAACTCGCCTGTGAAACCTTCCCCATGAACTTCGTCTGCGACATAAGGCTTGAGCATGGCAGCGGTCCTCGCTGAGGTCGGCACACCATCGAGAAACAGTTTGACAAAGTTGGTGTGCACATTGGTTGAGACATACTGATCTCTTTCACTTTCCAGGGACGCAAAATCCAATGCTCCCTCCCGCTTGCCATAGGCCGTACGCAGACAAATCGCCACATGCATGCTAAGCCCACCATTGCGATCGAGAGTATTGTACGCCTTTGGCGCATTCCTGAATGCGCCGGCATCCTTCATTCCCGTGATACCAAAGGCATTGAGTATCTCTACAGATTTTTTCGCCGCTGCGACATTTTCATCATCAGTCGGCGGTGGGATAATCGCGTCATACAACCGACCAGCTGTTTCAATCAGCACCCCAGTGGGTCTGCCCAGCGAATCCCGCTTAATGATACCGCCTTCAGGGTCTGGCGTGTTTCCATCAATACCTGCCAGTTCAAGCGCCTTTGTATTTACCCAGGCGTTATGACCGGAATCGTCTGCTAAATAGATGGCCTGGGTTGTCGACACTTCATCGAGGAATTCCCTCGGTGAATCAATCTTGTAATCAGTAAAAAAATCACTGCCCCACTGCCCGCCTCGAATCCATACCGCATCGGGGCGCGCAGCAGCACACCCCGAAAGAGTTGTCTTTATTTGCTTGGGTGCCGCCGTAAATGGAAATGAACATTCATATAGAACCTTGACGCCGCCCCATAGCGGGTGTACATGTACATCATTGATGCCCGGCATGGCCATGCGACCTTGAAGATCGATCGTCTCCGCGCGGCCAAAGGCTTCCATTTCCTTGCTGTCGCCCATAGCGACATAACGACCATCCTTAATCGCAACGGCTTCGACCCATTTGCTCTGGCCTTCCACCGTATAGATTTTGCCATTAGTCAGAACCAGATCAACGAGTCGTTCTGATGGAACTTCCTTGGAACAAGAAGTAAGAAGAAGCAGACAAATAACTGAAAGAAGAATTTTCATTTGTGCGTTCTCATTAAAGTAATAGTTAGTATTCAGTCCTCGAATTCGCAATTCAATGCTTCAGCAATCACAATAGCAGAACCACCATCGTCAAAGTGACCCAGAGGTTTAACCCGAACCGCGTTAGCTCCCGCTTTTGCTGCTCTATTTCTTATTTGAATCATAGGGCTCGCCGTTCCATACCCAGTGATTTCTCTAACAAATTTACAATTGTAATCACTTTGTTTGTCTATCACCCGAACAGCCATACCTTCTTCTGTAGCGGTGACCACGCATCCAACAAACAAGAACGATAGTAATATTAGCGTTAGTAGTT
>JAPKEK010000263.1 GCA_028822125.1 Pseudomonadales bacterium
CTTTGATGCTCATCTCCTTAATTCAATAACCGACACTGATGTTGACGGGCAATTTGATGATGCGACCTGAATTGAGCTGGCAATCAGCATCCGGATCCAACCTGCGCTTCATATTGTCCGCGTCGACATCTGCTTTTCTAGTGTATTTTTGTATGTATGCGTTCAGGAAACCTTTTGCCGTGGGTATTTTTGATGATGTGCAGGACTTTGCAATCAGTTACAAAGTGGTGTTGGTTCTTGCGCAGCTAATAGGTTATGCATCGTCCAAATTTATTGGTATCAAGGTCATTTCCGAATTAACTGCAGCCCACAGGCCATGGATGATTATTGCGCTGGTGCTGGTTGCGGAATTAGCCCTGCTGGGCTTTGCCCTGGTGCCACCGCCTTACAATTTTGTGCTGCTCTTTTTTAATGGTTTACCGCTTGGCATGATCTGGGGGCTGGTGTTCTCTTATTTAGAGGGGCGCAGAACTACGGAGTTATTAGCCGCTATCCTCAGCTCCAGTTTTATCCTGGCCTCCGGGGTCACCAAAGCAGTTGGTAAGTACATGATGCTGGAATTTGCAGTGTCGCAGTACTGGATGCCATTTGTAACCGGCGCTCTATTTCTATTGCCGCTGTTTCTATCTGTCTGGTGGTTAAACCAGGTGCCAGCCCCTACGCCTGAAGATATCCGAGCCCGCCATGTCAGGGAGGCGATGACATCAGAGGATCGCAGACGCCTGTTGTATGGCGCCTGGCCGGGCCTGGTAGCGATTGTAGTCATGTATTTCTTTCTGACCGCGTTCAGAGATTATCGGGATAATTTTGCTGCTGATATATTTAATGAAATCGGCTTAGCAGGAAACTTTCGGATATTTGCTGAAACCGAACTCTGGGTGGCCGTGCTATCGCTGCTTATTATGGCCTCATTTATTCTGATCAGAAATAATCTGAAGGCAGTGCAGATTGTGATAGGTATCATGGCAGCCTCTATGTTGTTACTGGCTGGAAGCACTTACTTTTATCGGACAGCAATCCTGGATGACCCTTTCTGGTGGATCGTATTGGTGGGGCTGGGTGCTTATATTGCATATATCCCGGTAGGTAGCATGTTGTTTGAAAGGTTAATTGCCTGTTTCAAATATAAAAGCAACGCAGGTTTCCTGATTTATATTGCTGATGCTATGGGTTATGTGGGTAGTATCCTGGTCATGCTGTATCAGACCTTTGTTTACCAGGGAGACAGTATATTGGCGTTCTTTATCCAATTTAGCTATCTGACTGCATTGATTGGTTTTATCGGTCTGGGTTTCGCTTTTATCTATTTTTCGCGTGTTATTGCTGCGCAGACCACAGCGTAATCAGGGTAATCGTAGGCGCATTAAGCCAATTTGTTGTTCAGCACCTGTTTATGACGCGTGGTCCGGGTCGATGACGCCGTATTCTTCGGCAATTTCGCTGACGGTGTAAATACCACCACTTTTGTTGATTATATTGGGGTCGGCCGCCAATACCGCTATCACTCGGCCGGATAAGCGAACCGACTGGGCATGGGCCGTATCCAATTCCATTTTACCCTGGGCGACCATGTCCAGGATGAACTCAGTTTTTACTTTTGAGGGAGACAAGGAGATCGCAGTGACTTGATGGTCCTTTAATTCAATAGCAAAGTCCTGGGCCATGCGGTCAACACCGGCCTTGCCGACACCATAGCTGGCACTGAACACATAGCCTCTACCACCTCTTGAGGAAATATTCACGATTAAGCCACTTTTTTGTTTGACCATCATGGGCGTACCCAGTACCGATGCCGTGTAATAGCCTCGCAGACCGACCCCACACTGATCGTCCCACACAGAAATGGGGTGTTCCCAGAAGCCTTTGCCCATGGCGGGTGGATTGGGGATTTGATAGACATTGTTGACTAGAATATCAAGGCGGCCCTGTTCCCTTTCTACTCGTTGGAACAGTTCTCTGACTTCATTGTCATTGTTGTGATCCAGGGCCACAGGAATGGCTATGCCGCCAAACGATGCCACTGATGCAGCTGTTGCCTCAATAGTCATTGGTGCTGCTGGTGTCTGTTGGCTTGTACTTCTGCCGGTAAAGTAGACTGTACAACCCGCCTCGCCCAGGCCCTCGGCAATACCCTTGCCAATACCCTTACTTGCGCCGGTAACTACGGCTACTTTGCCTTTTAGATCAGTCATTGGAATTCCCTGTCTGGTATTTACGGGTGTACTCAACCCCTGCCATGATCATCAGCCGGAACAAACGGTTAGCCTGCCCAATCGTGCTCAAGGCGCTTATTTCCCCGGTAGGTTAACCCGTTTGCAGGCTTGCTCGATCGGTTGTTCACATCTTACATGCTGAGAACAAACAGCATTGTCTTTATTTGTCAGAAAACTGTCAATTGCTGTTGTTAGCCGGGAATCTCTGGTTGTTGGGTTGCAATGGCCTTTGAAAAAGACAGGCTAAAGGGTAGAGTACGCTTTATTCATTCAATGCTGGAAAGGAAACCTATTTGGATAAGTTGATTTTTTCTGAGTCAGAGCTCTATACGGAGCATTCTTACGAGCGTATGCACCGGGTTCAAGGGGTGCGAATGCATGGTGGCTTTGATGCACAAGGGACCTATATATCGCCTCGCTCGCTGGGGAGAAGAAAAGCCATTAAATCGTGGATCAGCGCTCTTGAATCCAGAGGGGGTGAGCTTTTTGATGCAAACGCCTCTTTATTGAGTGGTGCACGCATGCCCAATCTAAGACAATCAGCGTTTTTGATTGGAGAGGGTATCGCCAGGCCATTCTGGAACAGCCTGACCATCACAGGAAAAATTGAAGGTCGTGGTCGCGTCCTGGCTGAAATGACGTTTCCTGATCTGCAGGAAGTTATTGTAGAAGATATCAGCGAAATGGCCTTGGGTCACCTGAACAAAGGGCTACTTGCCATCCATGGGATTGATGAGGGTGGTGAACCTGATAAAGGAATCGGGGGTCACGACGTGATGTGGTTTGTTGCTAGAGATATCGTTTTCGGTGAGCAGGCTTATCCGGATGTGGAACCGCCAGATGCCATTGCTAGACCTGAGGCTGGCGCTCGGCTGATGCCAGAGATTGCACAGCAATATGAGGGTATGTTGAGTTTTCTGATGAATTTACTGATGATCGAATTCAGGGCGGAGATTGGTTTCGACGCGACCCAAAAGACTTTTCGCAACGAATCATTGTTCGTCGACCACCGTCAGATGGCGGAGGATGCGGCAGAACTAGTGGGTCGTATCAGAGAGGACGAAGAAATTCATGTTGAATCCCTGCGTCTCTATTTAGGCGAGTTCAGGAAGTTGAATGTCAAGACGCTTGATGGTGGCAGTATGCCCGGAGCCGAATTGATTGATCGCTTCTGGCAAGGGCTGGTCGTATGGGCAACGCAGGAACAGCCCAGCATCGCAGCCAGGAATCAATATGATAGTCTAAAGTCTGTCATTCTGGAGCATGCCTCAGGCGAAAGAATTCTACAGGAATTTGATCAATTAGCGAGTTGATCCAGCCCAGCCACTTTTGACCCTGTGAGCGATGGCTGAACTGGAAAATAGATCGGCGCTATGATGGCCATATCGCTGGCAGCTAGCCAGCAGATAGTGGCTGCCGTGGTCCCTATAGCCTACAACAGCTCTGTTGCAAGATTATCGAGTGATTCAAGGAGATTACTCTCTTTGTAAAATCCCAGCATGGGTATCAGGCGGGAGATTCCGATGGCAGCGTAATCTTCTGCCATGGCTTTTGTTGGTGGTTTAGGAGGCGTAATGCTGAGCTCCAGCTTGCCAAGCTGGGCCGGTCGTTCAAACCGGGAACTCGCCAGCTCAATGGCCGCACAGGCTTTCTTTGCAGCATCTACTGACATGGCGAATCCATACCAGCCTTGGCCCCGGGTGATCGCTCTGCGTAAGGCAGCTGGGCTGGCACCACCTACGATAATGGGTGGCCCGCCGCTCTGAACAGGTCGTGGCTGGGCATCGATCTGGCTGAAATTAACGTGTTTCCCCTGGAAGCTCGGCTTCTGCTGAGTCCAGAGCGCTCTCATAGCATCGATATATTCATCCGTTTTCGCCCCTCTTGATGCAAAATCAACGCCCAGCGCTGAAAATTCCTGGTGCAGGTAGCCGGCGCCAATGCCAAGCAGTAGCCGACCACTACTGAGGACATCAAGAGAAGCCATTTCCTTAGCCAGGACTACCGGGTTTCGTTGCGCAATAAGCGTGATCCCGGTTGCGAGTTTTATGGTGGTGGTCACTGCCGCCAGGTAGGCCAATGCGGTTGATGGATGGGTCATTGGTGTCTGCGGTGGGGCAGGTGATGGTGCCTGTTGCGGATCGGGTAGCACGACATGTTCTCCCGTCCACAGAGACTCAAAACCATTTGCTTCTGCATGTTGGGCCACTGTTTTTGCCCAGTCCGGATAAGCCAGAAAATTCATATTGATGCCAAAAAGACCGATATTCATGAGCGTCCCTTGCGTTGGAGTGAAATTCGGTTACAGGGTAAGGCTGTGACCAATTAAGCCAATGGTAATCCAAGTTCGGGTGACAGCCAAGGTTCGATTCTGCAGGCATCTTGACAAGGGCCTGTCAGATATTCAGAAAGCAGTTAATCGCTTAAAATACAAATTGCAGCTGTTAGATAACGCTTAATTCCCTCCGCTGCCACTAAAACCTTTTGATATGCTGTGCTGCATCTACTGGTTTTGGCTGGGCCGTTCGGCCTATTTTACCCATGGACACGTTTTTTAGCTTAATTTATTGTTGGATAGATTGGATAGATTGGATAGATTGGATAGCTGAGTTAACGCCTGGATAGACTGTATAGCTGTCAAAAGTTGGTAATAAACTATACAGTGGGTGCTTCATATCTACGTTATATAAACATTGAGGGTTAAGGTGAAAACGATTCCAGCTGGCATGAAATTA
>JAPKEK010000264.1 GCA_028822125.1 Pseudomonadales bacterium
TTCAACTATACCGGGGACTCCGTCAATGCGGCATTCGGTGTGTATTTACTCGACGGAACCCAGTCCATTGACGGTTCCACGGAACAGACGCCGCTGCTAAGACTGCTCAGCGCCCATGACAGAGTCTACACCAAGGATGTACGAGACCTTGAGTCCTCCTCCGTTTATGCCAATGTCGACTGGGATATCAGTGAGAAATTGCAATTATCTCTAGGTGGTCGCTACACAAAAGATGAAAAGACAATCGTCCAGGCATCCGATGTGACCATCACGCACTATGCAGCCGGCTTTACCAGCTATACCGGTGAGGCACCGCTGATTTTGATGCCAGGAATGGAAGCCGCTTTCTCGACCCTGCCATTCTTCCTGTACTTTTATCCACATTATGGCAACGATGGTTCCTTTCTGAGTTACGGCAATCAGGTAGATGTGGAAACTTTTTCTACCTCCAGAAGCGGACAGGAAGACTGGGCAGAATTTACGCCGAGTGTGAAACTTTCTTATCGACCGAACAGTGATATGCTGCTCTACGGCGGGTTTGCAACCGGCTTCAAGTCTGGTGGTTTCGATACCTCAGGTTCAGAAACAAGAACTGTTACCTATAAACCTGAACTCGTTGATACATACAGCCTGGGCCTTAAATCAACGCTGGCCGGGGGAAGCGCGCAACTTAACGTTGAAGTATTCCGCAACGAATATACTGAAAAACAATTACAATCTATTGCCTTGCTACCCACAGGACTGGAGTCCATTACCGACAATGTAGGTGAAGTCGAGTCTACCGGGATAGAGGTCGAGTTGGTCTGGTTACCACCGGTTGAAGGTCTGACGATAAACCTTAACCTGGGCTATCTGGATTCCAATATCGAAGAGTTCATTGAGCTCCAGGACGACGGAGCCGGTGGCACTACAGAACTCAACGTCGCTGATAACTTCAAGCTTGGCTACGCTCCAGAAACAACTGCACAGGCGGGGATCAGTTATGACTTCAGCCTCGGTCAGGGAAACATGACAATCGGTACACATGTCGCATACCGATCGGAGATGTTCACTGATTCGCCCATCGATGTAACCAATCCATTCTTTCTAAATGCAGAATCCGCGAGCAGGACCATGTGGAACGCGATGGCTACCTACCGCTCTGCTTCAGGCAAGTGGTCAATTGCTCTGCAAGGTAAGAATCTGAGTGATGAAAGATCTCTGGTAAACACTTTCAATGTGACTAATTTCATTACAGGCGGTTACACCCGGGGACGCAACTGGGGACTGTCACTACGTTATAACATGTAATGACGAGTATGATCTGGCAGGCTGCAATCCTGTTTTTATTGCAGCCTTTGCCAGCATCCTTTTCGACTCACTGACAGTTTGCCTTCAGACTGGGTCCCCCCTTATTTAAGGCTTCTGCATGCGCTTTGAGTGCCCACGCTGTATCGTCGAAAGCCAGTTTCACCCAGGGTCCTGCAAACCGCATTACATGAATGCCATTGTCGCCCAGAAAAGCATCGGTGGACCAGTACCTGCATCTGTTATCACCTAGTTCTTCAATAAACTGATCGCGCCGGGCAGGGTAAGGCCAGGATTCGTCATCGGGCAGTTCCCATGAAATCTGCTTCTGCGGCACTATCTCACAAATGTATTCGCAATTATCAAAAAACGTATCCGCTTCGGTGTAGCTTTTTAATTTCATATTCACCGGTGCGCCCATTTCCAGCGATGAGGAGCACTCAACACAAAAAGGATTCCAGTCAGGATAACTCGGCATGTCGAGTAGAATATTCCACACCAGCGACGCCGGAGCGTTGATCTCGACGCGTATGGATGTGAGTACGGCTTGCGGATTTTTCCATAGATGTGCTGTCTTACTCATATTGATCTGCCTTGATGTCCCATCGAATTGCTATAGGGTGACGACTTCTACTTCTGGAACAGGGTGTGTCTGGGCACTGGTCCATCTCCATAACATGGTGCCACTTGAATGGCCCGTGGTCCTGATCCAGTTAGGATGACCGGGATCTTCATGCGCTACAACAATCTTCACCCGTCCATCAGATTCTGGAACAGCGGTTTTATTGTTAAGATGAATCTGATGGTGTCGGTAATCCAGTGATTCCATCCACACATTATTCAATTGAAAATTCCATCCCTCGCAGGCTGGTATTTCGCTCGAAATCTCCAGCCCCTGGTGGTCGCTGAGTTCCCACCAGCCATGCAGATAATGAATCGTGGGATCACCGCCTGCCCTGATGAAACGAGACTGATCCAGTGTGCTGAGCCGATTATTGTTTTCGTTCCGGAAGTCAAGGGCCCATTCCGCAAAAGTTCGCGCTGTGCCATTAATAAAAGCAGGCGTGAGTTGAAGTGCACCTGACGCCCTCGCCAATGTAATCGGTGCAGGGGGGGCGGAGCAATCAATTGACTCAATGAAAACATCAGCGCGATTTTCATCGGTCCTGTCAAAAAAAGTCTGTCTAACAATTAGGATGGACGAGTCTTCTTCAAGTGGCAGCCAGTTACCTCGCGTTTGATGCCTGCTGACTGTTATTTCAAATGACCCGTCTGATGCGATTTCCATATCGCCGCTGTCCAGTTCGCCGGTGGAAGCCATGCTACCGTCAATGGCATATCGATTGGCTTTGGTGCCAAAGCTTAATATCGGCACAGTGCCGCGATAACCATGAATACGGTAGGTGTGTGAACCATTAATCGTCGCATTCTGATAATGGTTATCTGGGTTATCAGCACCTATTTTAGCTGTTTCATGGGACGCCTGATAAAAGGTTGGATAGTTGGCATCAGCATTTTCAAGGTGCATCTCCAGACCAATTCGCAAAAGGCGGCTCAGATAGCGCACACTTTCAGCTTCGTCCATTTCCGTTAAACCAAGATCGGTATCGAAGACAGCATCGCCGGCTGCTTCAAGGTCACGACAGAAAGTCTGCCATATCTGCCTGGCATCCATCATCTTAAGGTGCCATATATTCGCCGCCGTTGACATCCAACGTGGCACCAGATACAACCTTCGAATAATCGGAAACAAAGTAAAGCACGGATTTAGCGCAGTCCGGCTCTGACGGAATGATGCCCAAGGCGATCCGATTGGTAATCTCGCCGATCACCTCATCTCTGTCACGGCCGCTTTTTACTTGACCGTCAATGTAGTGGTATACCGGTGCACCCCCGATCCATCCCATTCTTGCCGCGTTAACGCGAATATTGAATTGACCGAAATCAGTCGCCATATGCCTGGTCAGAACACCAAGTCCTCCTTTGCTTGCCGCATAAGCAGCCTCACCTGGAAAGGGATTTACTGTTGCCATGGTCGAGACATTCACAATCGCACCGGTTCCTGCCGATTTCATGGCAGGCAGTACAGCCTGGGCCATACGTAGCGCGCCGACACAATTCACATCATAGACTCGCGCCCACTCTTCTGCGTCAGCCTGATCTGCCGTTGCCCAGTTACCGTGGTTATAGGCGCTATTAACAAGTCCGTCGATGCTGCCAAAAGCTTCTACAGTTGCTTGAGCAATTGCGTCACACTGCAAACGGTCTGTCACGTCCGTCGCAACAGCGATCGCCTCGCCGCCTGAATTGGTAATTTCACCAACCAGCTTTTGCAAAAACTCAATATTGCGCGCGCCAAGCGCAACCTTTGCGCCTTCCTGAACAGCCATCTTTGCCATAGACTGGCCTAGACCCGGTCCGACACCGCTGATCAGAATAACTTTATCCGCTAAGAGCATGGCTAATACCTGTGGCTTTGTGTACCTGGATCGTCCAGAATCCCTAGGAGAGCGTGAGGAAATATCATTCTGCTTTCTATGTCTGTTATTGGCAACTGATTTTACGGATATTGCAGCGATCAAATCGATAGCCGACTAGTAAACCCATGAACCTACCAAATCGACAAAGCCTCATTGAGGAAGCATCCCATCTAACCGAGCTCAATGATTTTGGCAGCACCTGGTTTTTCGATCATATCGATCACCTTATCGCAGCACTTAACACCGAAGCTCGCCTGACTACTGAAGGCAGCTATGGTGCTCAGGCAATGATTGTCGGAGCACTGTCAAATAGATTGCGTCATATCGCCTTGATCAAGGCACACCCGGAAATTCTGGAGGAAGACGTGCAGGTAGCCGTAATTGTCACCGGACTGCCACGTACCGGCAGCACCATGCTCCATCGTATGCTGGCGTCGTCGAGGGGTATGACTGGCGTACGCTGGTATGAGGCGCAAAATTATGCACCTTTCCCTGGCGAAATACGCGCCGAAGCCACCCAGCGCCTTGAAGCGGCGAGGAACATTCTGGATTTCATGCTTGGCAAACTGCCTGAACTCATGTCCATTCATCCCATGAGCATTGATCAGCCCGATGAAGAAGTCATTATTCTCGGGCAGTTGTTTTCCAGTACGATGGCCGAGGCGAGCTACTACGTGCCGTCATACGCCAGATGGCTGACATTACAGGATCCTAAGCCTGGCTATCTGGATCTGCACCAGATACTGCAGTCACTGCAATGGCAAGACCCATCACGAGAAGGCAAAGCCTGGGTCCTGAAGACGCCCGGACATCTGGTCGCACTGGATACAGCCATGTCAATCTTCAACACGGCAAAAATTGTGATGACACATCGCGATCCAATTGCGGTTATTCCATCTTATTGCAGCATGGAGGCAAGTTTATACAAACTGGCATCTGACACAATCAGTCATAAAATGATCGGTGAATATTGGCCAGGTAGACTCCATGCCTGGCTCGATCAATTCATGCTGGTCAGAGCTGGAAACGATAAAAACCGATTCATAGATGTACTGTATGAAGACCAGCTACAACACCCTGAAAAGGAAGCAGCAAGAGTGCTGAAACTGGCGGGTATTCCAATAGGAGATGATTTTCACAACGAAATCAAGGATTGGATTGAAACGAACCTGCGCGAACA
>JAPKEK010000265.1 GCA_028822125.1 Pseudomonadales bacterium
GCATACAACTGGAGAAAGCGCTTGGTTGCATCAAGCATTTTTATTGTTGCTGCATCAATCATAATACCATCGACTTCAATCGCGCCCAGGCCTTGCTGGACTGCTTTTTGGTATTCTGAAAACTGAAGTCTGGCTTGATCAATGGCTTTGCTCGAGGGCGTAAAACTGTTAGTAATGTTTTCTATCTGGTTTGGGTGAATCGCCCATTTTCCTGCCATGCCCAGGGTCTTAATGGATAGGCAGTCATCTATGAGTGCTTTACTATTGTTGAAATCGGCCATAGGTCCATCGATGGGAGCGAGATTATTTGCTCTAGCGGCAATGGTTAGTCGATAGCGAGGGTAATGCCACAGGTCACTCTGATAATGACTGCCAGATCCACCGATAACGTCCAGGTCCATCTGCTGGCTGGCAGCATAATCTCCCATACCGAATATCAGGCTTTCCAGACGATTGCTGCAGGCCGCAATCTCTTCTACGCGCATCATTCCTTCCACGTCTTCGATGAGTGCTTCGATTCCGATGGATTGGCTTGCGGACATGTTTTTTTCAATTTGATTTAGAAGCGTTTCTACGAAACAGATGTCAGTGGTTCGCTGAGCCTTGGGTAAAATAAGGGTATCAGGTACTCTACGGGCCGTTGCCAGGGCGATGATGTCTGCGTAGCAGTGTTCTGACATGATGTCATTAATGCGTACTGCCACTGCGCGAGCTTTCCACTGCATCGAATTCAAAGCCTCGACCACCTGTTCTCGGGCAGCGGTTTTCTGACTGGGTGCGACCGCATCTTCTAAGTCAAGCACGATGACATCTACATCAAGACTACTACTCTTAGTGATCATTTTCTGGCTGCTGCCTGGGACAGAAAGCTGGCATCTTCTAAGGCGGTTTAACATAGACTGTCCTTGAGTGGACCCTGGTCATATAAGGTCTTCCAGGATGTTTTCGATGATGTTTTCGACAATGACGGGTTAATTATAGCGTCTTTTACCAACACCCTACCAAGGGTAGGTTCGAATCGTTGTCCAGGCATCGTATTACAACATAAAAAGGAATTTGAGATCTTAGCCTATAATTGTCTTCTAAATAGATCGAACAGGCGTTCCCAGTGTCGCTCAGCCGCCTGTTTGTTGTACTTGCCCTCCCGTAGCGGGAATACAAAGCCGTGTTCTGTTCCCGGGTACCATTCGACTCGGTAGGAGGCGCCACTGTCAAGCAGGTGCTGCTCCAGTTTTTCGATCATCTCAGTGGGTGCCCATTCGTCGGTTTGTGCACATCCGATGTAAACCTCACCCTTGATATGCGCTGCGCCAAGATGGGGAGAATCGGATTCATCAGTTAACAACCGTATGCCGTGAAAGGATGCAGCTGCTTTTATGGTGTGGCCGAGTTCAGAGGCTGCAGCGAAGGCGAATGGTCCGCTCATGCAGTAGCCCACACAGCCCACCGCTCCGGCTCGTGCATACAGGTCCTGGGTGCTTGAATGCAGCAGCGCTTTGATATCCTCGATTACCATGTGATTGCTTAGGCTATTCATGTGGCTAAACAGAATTTCTCGGTTTTCCTGGGTGCCGGTAGATGTCCACTCGCGGGCGCGCCTGTAGTATAAATTAGGCAGCATGACGTAGTAGCCGACACTGGCAATTCGTCGCGCCATATCGTGAAGTTCTTCTCGTTTCCCGGGTGCATCCATCAGAAATATAACGGTAGGATGCGGACCTTCTGTTTCTGGGTGGGTAATGAATGTGTTCATGAGGCCATCTGTGGTAGGGATGTCAATTTCTCTCTCAAGCATGTGCTCTAACCTCTCTAATTAGAATGATCATTTGTGATGTCGCTGTTCGATTGTAGCTTGCTATTGGCTGACATGGCAGGTTTGCGCTGATCACAACAGGGTAAAATAGAACAGAACGGACCGGACCGGACCGCTTTGATTTCGTCCATCCTTTATTCATAGTAAACTTAGCTTTAACAGAGATCGTAGATAGGAAGGACTGATGACTGAAAGGGTGGACGTTGCTGGGTTGCAGGTAGCCAAGGTGTTATATGACCTTATAGAGGAACAGGTTCTTCCAGGATTGGGGCTGTCCTCAAATACTTACTGGAAGGGCTTAGCCTCCATTTTAGATGAATTTGTACCTCGCAACATCGCCTTGCTAGACGAGCGAGACTTACTGCAAGCGAAGCTGGACGAGTGGTATAGCCGTCATTCGGGTAAACGCATAAATGCTGAGGAATATCATGCGTTCCTTCTTGAGATAGGCTATATCCTGCCCGATGTGGACGATTTCAACATTACTACCACTGGCGTTGATAGTGAAATTGCGCGGATCGCTGGCCCCCAACTGGTTGTCCCGATCATGAATGCTCGTTTTGCACTGAATGCAGCTAACGCAAGGTGGGGCAGTTTGTACGATGCCTTGTACGGTACCGATGTGATACCTGAAAATCGCGGCGAGGAAAAAGGTAGTGGCTATAACCCTGTTCGTGGGGACAAAGTCATTGCTTACGCTGAGAAGTTTCTGAATAAGAGCGTGGGCCTTAAGAGTGCTGATCATCAGGCTGTTACGCGATACTTTGTGGAAGATGGCCACCTACGGGCGGATCTCGCAAATGGGCAGACGACGGGGCTTGCCGAATCAGATCAGTTGGTTGGTTACCAGGGCTTACCTGATCAGCCATCGGCCATTTTATTAGTCAACAATAATCTGCATATTGAGATCCAGATCGACCGAATGGACGCTGTCGGTAAAGATCAACCAGCAGGCGTGAAGGATGTTGTATTGGAGTCAGCCGTCACGACTATTCAAGATTGTGAGGATTCAGTTACTGCAGTCGATGCCGACGACAAGGTCCTTGTCTATACGAACTGGCTCGGTCTGATGCAAGGCACCCTCTCAGAAGAGTTTAAGAAGGGTGATTTGGATATTCGACGCACGCTGAACCCGGATAGAGTTTACACGTCTGCACAGGGCCGGGAAGTCGTGCTTCCTGGGCGAAGCCTGTTACTGATTCGTAATGTCGGGCACCTGATGACCAGTGATGCCGTTCTGCTGCCCGATGGAAGTGAAATTCCGGAAGGAATATTAGATGGTTTCATCACCAGCACAGTGGCGATGTATGACTTAAAGGGCTCTGGTATTATTCAAAATTCACGGACGGGGGGTGTATACATTGTCAAACCAAAAATGCACGGCCCGGATGAAGTTGCTTTTACGGTGGATTTGTTTTCAAAAATTGAGTTAATCCTGGGTATGCCGACGAACACCTTGAAAATAGGAATTATGGATGAGGAAAGAAGAACTACTTTAAACCTCAAAGCCTGTATTGAGAGAGCAAAAGATCGGGTTATTTTTGTAAATACTGGATTCTTAGACCGAACAGGGGATGAGATTCATACGAGTATGGAAGCTGGGCCTATGGTGCCCAAAACCGTTATGAAGCAGCAGGCATGGATAAGTGCATACGAGGATTGGAATGTTGATATCGGCCTGGCGACTGGTTTTAGCGGCCAGGCACAGATAGGTAAGGGCATGTGGCCAATGCCCGATGAAATGGCCGAAATGATGCGGGTTAAGATAGGCCATCCCGAAGCAGGTGCAAACTGTGCCTGGGTACCCTCACCCACGGCGGCTACCCTGCACGCCCTGCATTATCATGATGTCAGTGTTCCTGAACGGCAGCGTCAACTGGTGCAAAGCCCGAGAGCAGACCTTGCAACGCTCCTTGAAATACCCTTGCTGGAAGGTGAAAACCTGACTCCAGAGCAGGTAAGTAGTGAACTGGAGAACAATGCCCAGGGAATATTGGGATACGTGGTTCGCTGGATTGATCAGGGTATAGGTTGTTCAAAAGTGCCAGATATCAATAATGTCGGATTGATGGAAGACCGCGCTACCCTGCGAATATCTTCCCAGTATATAGCCAATTGGCTTCATCATGGAATATGCAGTCTGGCCGAAGTTTCAGCGGTCATGAAAAAAATGGCGGTTGTTGTTGATGAGCAGAATGCCGATGACGATAACTATGCGCCGATGTCCAAAGATTTTGAAAAGAGTATAGCGTTCCAGACAGCCTGTGACCTGGTTTTTAAAGGTAGACAGCAACCTAATGGTTATACCGAACCCCTGCTTCATAGGGGGCGCAGGCGAGTCAAAGCCAGAGAAGGTTAATTTGCAAAGGGTCATTTGATATAAAGAGAATCATCGCTGTTTTGACACCTGTGCACATGCTTTTAGCCTTTGAATCAGGAATTTCCGGTTATCAGTACAGTCTAGTGCGCTGCTTCTCGATAAAGTTTTGGCTTACTCTTAAGCCGGCTTTGATTGGTGTAATTTGTCCTGATAATTTAATTCCCGGTTTTACCAGCTATCCTATTCGGGCGATCTCATTGTTCGCCAGTTCCCCCGGCTATTGTCACCGGTAGTCGCCAGTGTCAATCACATACAGCCATTGTTTTGAGAAGCCGCGTTCTGCGCCAACAAGAAGTTTCTAAATCGTTCAAATGCCCTGCTACCACGCCCCTGCTGTAGTAGGCACAATTGCAGTATCTTCAGTGTCAAAATATTGACGAAAATCCCATGTCTGTTTTATTGAATTCTATAATATTTATATAAAAGAATGAGTTAAGGTTTTTTTTTAAGGTGGCACAGAGTGTGCATCTGTATCTGGAGCTAGATAAGATTCGATTCATTTTTTGTTCAGGGCGAATAATACTAATAGGAGTATTCTAATGTTGCGATTAATTTTCATTTTACTTACAGCGTTTTCTCAACTTTCTGTATTGGTAGAGCCAATGCCAGCAGCATCTACTAAGTCTCCAATGCGTAGTCAAATGCTCTGGACCGGCCAGGCTAATGATACCAGTGAGTATCAAACACAGGCGTTGGAACAGAACCAGTTTGTCTGGAGTGAACAAGATTTTGCTACAAATG
>JAPKEK010000266.1 GCA_028822125.1 Pseudomonadales bacterium
AACGCGTCGTAGTTGTCGCGCCACACGCCCCACGCAAGGCTGAGGAAGTCGGCGAGGCATATGAGGCAGTATTGTCTGATTCAAGGCAAGCCGTGCCTGAAGCTGTTATTACCGGTGTAGCGGTTCAGGGCCTGGCAGTCGAGGGCACTGAGATCATCGTTGGCATGGTTAGAGACCCCCAGTTTGGGCCGGTGATGATGTTTGGCCTGGGTGGAATTTTCGTTGAGTTATTAAAGGATGTCTCATTTCGAGTCCTGCCACTGACCGAGCGAGATGCCCGGCAAATGGTGAACGACATAAAGGGCCGGGCAATACTCGATGGCTTGCGTGGCCAGACAGCGGTAGATAAAGCAGCAATTTGTGAGTTAATCCTTAATGTTGGTGAATTTATCGAACAACACCCTGAAATTCAGGAACTTGATATGAATCCTGTATTCGTCTACGCCGATGGCGCTGTTGCCGTAGATGCACGTATCGTCTTAACCCAGGCTTGAAGAGCCGGGCGGCTATTGTTTTTTTCAGGGATCTAGCGAGCCCTGCATTCACTGATCCAGCGCGACCTCATTATCCAGCTCACCAGGTTGTCGGTGTTAGTTTCAGGCTGGACTCAGAGTTTGAAGACATCGCCTATGCTTGCTAGTCGATAGCCTGCTGACGACACGTTTCCAGTTTCCGCTTACCGGCTACTCAGTAGGGGATCGTCATGGCTCATATGAGTTAAAATAAACAGGCTTTAGCCAGTTTGTTTTTGCAGTAAGAAATACAGTTCTTCTGCATCGGGACTTTCTTCTCCTAGATGTTTAATGCCGTGGGTTAGGGTAACAAGACCTGCAGCAGAGAATTCTGACAGGAGACTTTCCTCGGTGCCGATCTTCTCCGATAAATCAGTGCAGAAACCAGTTGTCGATAATAACGCTGTTTTGACCCGGGCGGATTCTAGAGCAGTACTTGAGATATCTATTCCAGTGCAATCATAGCCCTTTTGATTTAAGCAGATCAGGATGTCGCCTGTACCGCAACCCAACTCCAGGCATTTGCCCGTCTTGGGCACTTCAGCGTAGCTGAGCAGATGATCTAGACGCCGCGTGTCCCTATTCAGTTGGGTTTGGTCAGACCATTGAGGATTACCCGCGGCTTTTTTATGCTGATAATCACCGTCATGATGCTCATAGTTTGCCTTAATTATGGTTAAGGGCTCATCCCTGTTGACATGTTCTTTTAGTATAAAACGGGTTTCCGCGAAGGCAAGGGAGGCACCGGCCTTGGTGGGAAGTTATCTTGCCTGTTGCAACAGAATGGCTTTGGTAACTCCTGATTTTGATGGTCAGGAATCAGTTAGTAGCTAACGCCCTGAGCATCCGTGTACAAGCTGTAAAGAGATTGGCCGGCGGTGATAAACAGGCGGTTTCGTTTAGCACCGCCAAAGCACAGGTTGGATACGGGTTCAGGTGTGTGGATCATGCCTATTTTCTTTGCCTCAGGAGAAAGCACGATGACACCATCGCCAGCTTCACCAGCCCAGCCTGCTGACGTCCAGATGTTCCCGTCTATATCAGCGCGAAAGCCGTCAGGCATGGCATCGCCCAGGTCGAAAAACACCTGCCTATTGGCAAGAGACTGGCCTGAATTAACATCAAATACTTCGATGGTCCTGGGGTGTCCCGCTTTATGAGTGACGCCGGTATCGCTGATGTAGAGTTTGCTGTAATCAGGCGAAAAACAAAGTCCGTTGGGTTTTTCCAGGTCCGATGTCACCACGCTCAGGCCGCCGTCGTCAGGGGCAATCCGGTAAACATTGGTTGGCAGCTCAAATTCTGCCTTGTTACCCTCATAGTTCCAGATAATGCCGTAACCGGGGTCGGTGAACCAGATGCCACCATCCGCATGCACGACAATATCATTAGGTGCGTTGAGGCGTTTACCATCGAAGCAATCGGCCAGCACGGTGATTGACCCATCATATTCGGTGCGAGTCACCGAACGGCTGCCATGTTCGCAGGTGAGCAGCCGTCCCTGGGTGTCCCTGGTATTGCCGTTACTGTTATTGGACGGCTCCCGGTAAACGCTGACTTTCTCGGTTTCCTCGCTCCATTTCAGCATTCGATTGTTGGGGATATCGCTGAACAGCAGGAACCGACCATCGCCGAACCATACCGGGCCTTCAGTCCACCGGGCGCCGGTCCAGAGTCTTTCCAGGGCAGCGCTGCCAAGCATATATTTGCTGAAGCTTGAGTCCAGAGCTTCGACGGCAGGATCAGGATAGCGGACAATCTGACCGTTAAAATCCTGGTCTATTTTTTGATCCATGTTCATGCATCCGCTGCAGGCGTTACCATAAACACAGCACTCGCATTTCTATACTTTCCCGTGCAGATGCGGTTGGGTCAGCAAGGGGATCATTGAAGGCACTGTGCAGTGTCCAGAAGGGTTTTTGCTGTGCCATGTAGTCGCTGTCAAAGGCCCGGAAAGCAATCACCTCATCAACTTCAAGACCCGGGAAAGTGTACCAGTGGTTCTGATCCTTCTGTTCTGGAACCTGGGCGTAGAAGGTTTCAAGGGCTATGGTCTGTCCGGCGTATTGTTCGAGTAGGAAAGTCCCTAATTGCTTCCTGGGAACAGTGCTGGCATCGCAAACGGCTAAGGGGGTATCTGGCCAAGGGTGTCCTAGATTTCTCCATAGTTGCAGCATCATGACGCGGCTGGCTTCGAGGACGTGCTGCTGGGTAATGCCTGCTTTTTCTAACAGAGGGACAATGAAGTCACGATACGGCCGGTCCTGTGCTTCTATCATGGTTCGATAATCTTCGGTAAAATCAGCGTGCACCGAATGTATGGGTGCATAGTCCGGCTCGGTACGGGCAGCCTCCGGACTTCTCACAATAGGCGGATAAGCAACTGCATTTCTGCAACCCGTAAATTCCCTGGCAACGTCAGCCATCTCACTGCAATGAAAGGTATTAAGCTGGATAGTATCGTTCCAGTCGGTGACCTTGGATCGATGGTTAATCAGGATAAAACCACACTCATCAAAGTCAAGCGCCTGCTGGCTGGCTCTTGCATCGTAAATGGTGGTTTCTACGGGCTCATAGTCATTCCCTCTCACATAATTGAGATGGGTATTACAGTAAGCAACTCTCATAGGGCCTCACACATGTTAATTTAATGTGGCTGCCCTTAAGATAGCACTTTATCCGTGCGAATAGCATGGCCGAGCTTGTGATGATTATTGCGCCTGTTGACCCGGAGGGGTTATGCCCGATTCTAGACATTTGGTTTGTCTCAGCTTTGATTTTGATGCGGTTTCATTCTGGATGGCCCAGGGGCTGACCAGTCCTACCAGTATTTCCCGGGGTGAATTTGGTGTGGTCGGCGTGCAGCGTATCCTCAAGGTGCTTGAAAGCCATGACATAAAAGCCAGTTTTTTCATTCCAGGCGTCACGCTGAATACTTATCCCGATGTTTGCAGGGCGATCGCGGAGGCGGGCCATGAAATAGGCCATCATGGCTTTACGCATGTATCCCCAGTGAAAATGGGCCGAGAAGATGAACTCAATGCCCTGCTCAAGGGAAAAACTGCAATTCAGGAAGTCACCGGGCAGGTTCCGGTTGGCTATCGGTCACCCGCCTGGGAACTGAGTGGAAATAGCATCGAACTCCTGTTGCAGGAGGGTTTTGTGTACGACAGCAGTATGATGGGTCACGATTATATGCCTTATTACGCCAGGGATAGGGATCAGATCCTTGAACACCGAATTATTTTCGGTGTTGAGACCGACCTGGTTGAACTACCCATCAGCTGGAGTCTTGATGACTTCCCCCACTTCGAATATTTCCGTGGTGGTGGGCTGCAGATCGCCAGTCAGGTATTGGAAAACTGGCTCGGCGACTTCGATTTTATGTGTTCAGATACATCATGGGGTGTGTTGACCTATACATTTCATCCGTTTGTGATTGGCCGAGGTCACAGGATGTTGATGCTTGCCGAGTTGATCCAGCGCCTGCTTGACAAGGGTGCCGCATTTGTAACTGCGCAAACAGCTGTATCTGAATTTCAGGACAGGCTGTCTGGCAATGCCTAGGGTGTGAGAGATTAAGTGGGCAGGTAGGCTAACGATTAAGAGGCAACGATGAACAAGTCAAACATTTCTCGTCGTGATTTCATGAATGGGTTTGCCTTGAGCCTGGCAGCAGGCAGCGCAATGACACCGATCTAGCTGCTGGCGCAAGCCGGCGCTGGGACGCATGCCTATCCACCGGGTTTGACCGGATTACGCGGCAATCATGCTTGCTCATTTGAGGTGGTTCATGCGCTTTCCCGGGGAAAGGCGCGGTGGCCACGGCCGGCCATACAGACCGATAATGTCTATGGCCTGATTATCGTCGGTGGCGGGCTCTCTGGTCTTGCCGCAGCCTTTATGTACCGTCAGCAGGTTGGCAGGGCTGCACGCATATTGATTCTGGATAATCATGACGATTTTGGCGGACACGCAAAACGTAATGAGTTCAATGTCGATGGCAAACGACTGATTGGTTACGGCGGTAGTCAGTCCATAGACTCACCGGCCGACTATTCGGTTCCAAGGAAGCGCTGCTCACCGCGGCAATTGCTGAGCGTAATGAGGCTTTGAGATTGCAGGTTCAGGGTAATTCTTCGCCCATGGACCTGACGGTGCAGCCAGGCCCAGTGACAGCTGTTATTCTTGCCGGTCTGATCTTGGATGATGCAACATTATTGATCGGGGATCATACAGCGACGGCGGCTATTGTAGACCGTACTGCTTTGCGGGTAGCGGATACTGATCCATTGACGCCAGCGCACCGAGCCGCTCTGGCCAACGCGATTGTTCTGGGCTGGACAGTATTCGGAGGATACGCAATGCAGGCAGCAGG
>JAPKEK010000267.1 GCA_028822125.1 Pseudomonadales bacterium
GTTGAGTCATTACTATGCTGATACCTACCCCGAATCATTCGACTCAAGCCTGCCAAAAAACCTCACTTACTGTGGCCCGTACAAGCTCGATCATGCTTTACCCGGTTCCGAACAGACTGTAGGGCAGGCGCTGCTAAGCCCCACCCGCAGCTACGCACCGGTAATTCTGAACTTGCTTAATTTGATGAAAAGTGAAATTAACGCCATCGTGCACTGTTCCGGCGGAGCTCAAACTAAATGTCTACGCTTTGGCCAGGGCATTCACTTCGTTAAGAATAATCTGATGACCGTACCAGCGGTTTTCAATGCGATCCAAACAGCCTCTGGTACTACCATGAAAGAGATGTATAAAGTATTCAACATGGGCCATCGCATGGAACTGTATGTACCGCACCGAAGGGTCCATGAAGTAATAGATGTGGCAACTGCCTTTGGTATCAACGCTCAGCAAATTGGTCATACCGAAGCTGCCAGCGAAAACCATCTAAGTTTAGTTGACCATCTCGGCAAGACTATTCATTATCCTTAAATATATCCGGCGAACCTGCCCAGGCGAACCGGATGCGCCTGTCGCCAAGAGGATCAAATTATGTCGCAGATCAGCTTTGAAGATTGCCTGAAGATACTCGTCGAAGAAGAAGGTACCGACCTCTATTATTCAACCGGAGCCCCGCCTAGTGCAAAATTTTTTGGCACCATGAAAAAACTTTCAGACATACCGATGCTCCCAGGAGAAATTGAAGACCTGGCCAATACCATCATGAATGCAGATCAAATTGAGCAATTCAGCCACACGCCGGAGATGAACCTTGCCATATCCCGGCCTGGACTGGGCCGTTACCGCATAAACATATTCAAACAACGTAACCAGGTGTCCATGGTGATCCGTCGCCTGGGAACGGACCTGCCAAACTATAAGGACCTTGGCTTACCGCCTGTGCTGGCTCAACTGATCATGCAAAAGCGAGGCTTGGTTTTATTCGTGGGTGGCACCGGTTCAGGTAAATCAACTTCTCTGGCCGCCCTTATCGACTACCGGAATGAAAATACCCAGGGCCACATTATCACCATTGAAGATCCGGTAGAATTTACCCACAATCACAAGGGTTGTATTGTAAATCAACGAGAAGTCGGTTCGGATACCGACTCCTTTGAAGATGCCCTGGCCAACACCCTAAGACAGGCGCCAGATGTCATCCTTATAGGCGAGATACGGCATAGAGAAACCATGGAACATGCGCTGGCCTTTGCTGAGACGGGTCACCTGTGCCTATCAACATTGCATGCCAATAGTGCCAATCAGGCTATGGACAGAATCATCAACTTCTTCCCGGAAGAACGACATGCGCAACTGCTTCTGGATCTTTCTCTGAACATGCGGGCCATCATTTCACAACGATTGATACCCACTGTGGATGGAAAGCGAGCCGCCGCAATTGAAATTCTGATCGGCACACCCAGAGCCGCAGACCTCATAGCCAAAGGCAAAGTCAGCGAACTCAAGGAATTGATGGAGAAATCAGAAGAACAAGGTATGCAAACTTTTGACAGAGCGCTCTACAAGCTCTACAAGGCGGGCAAGATCAACCTGGATGAAGCCCTAAAGAATGCCGATTCTAGAAACAATCTTCGATTAAAAATAACCCTAGATGAAAATCCCCAGGCAAAATCCGAAGAGGAAACTGCCGAACCATCACCATCCATCGCAGCGAGCACGACACCTGGGCTGGATGACTTATCCCTGGTTGATATCGACGAAAATCAATAAGCATCAAGGTCACTGAACCTTAAGATAATCACTTAAGGCCCTATAAAAATTTTCCACCACAGGTAATGAATAGGTGGATTTCCTGGCAACAAACCTGACGGGTCGATTCAGTCCCTGCTCTCCCAGATTGATCAGACACGCGTCTGCAACACCAAGGGTCTGGGCAACCCCAATCGGCACCAACGCATGGCCAAAACCGGCGATGGCCATCTGGGCAACAGAGAAAAAAGATTCCAGAGCAACTTCCCGCCTGATATTCAGGCGTGCGACATCGTCACCAAAAGACCGCCAAGCGCCTGAATGGTCCTCTATACTTATCACGGGTAACGCCTTCTGCGATGGCCAGGGGATGCATTGCATGGCAGATGGGATTATCACCATTGCTTCGTGAGTCAGTATCTCAGATTGCAGATCAGTGTCATGCGAATCCAGACCCGTACAAATCCCTAACATGAACTCGCCCGAACGAATTCTATCAAGCACGACCGATGTTCTATGTGCATGAAAAATGAACTGGACATCAGGCATCGACAATTTGACATCATAAAAAGCCTTGGCACCCCAGGACGATAGAATGGCATCGGAGACACCAATCAAAAGCTCACCTCGTGAAGCTGAGATATCCTCCACAAAAAGATCTCTTAACTCAGAGAGTACTGGCGATATCTTGTCTACCAGCTTCTGACCGTGCCGGGTCAATTCCACCCGTCTGCCTTTTTTCTGAATCAGTTTTCGGTCGTAGTATTTTTCCAGAGCTGCTATGCGTTTGCTGACCGCCGACTGGGATATACGCAGTTCCGTACTCGCTTCTATCATTGTGCCAGCACGTGATAACGCCAGCAAAGTTTCAAGGTTTTCAACCACAGGCTCGGGCCTCTTTGAGTGCCTATCGTAACGACTATCACAACCCAGCGATGGGCAACCAGCAGCTGGATCTGATTTGGCTTAGCAAACGCTCAGTTTAAGCAACCCAGGGCTTACCCATTTCTGCGGCTACAAACTGGCGGCTGACTCAGCTTCAACTGGCTGGATCACGAACAGCAGATCACCTTCATTTACCTGCTGACCATTGCTGACATTAATTCTATTCACCCTGTATTGGGTCAAACTTGGGTAAAGCTCACCCTGACTACTTGAGAAACTATTCAAGCTACAGGAAGTAAACATTTTCATGGCTTCCAGAACGCACAAAGTATCCTCCACGGTAACCTGATCGCCCACACTGACATACTCAGGCTCTGAGGGTGATGGCGTTCTGAAGAAAACACCGGTGGAGGGTGAAAGGACCTTGAGTTCCTGACTATTTTCAATTCGTAACATATCAAGATCGATGACCTCTGCGGAGGACCCCGAAACTCTTTCAATATCTTCGATGAGCGACGGCACATCGGTTCGTTCCAGAAAGTTAGCCAAGAATGTCGTGTCATAGTCCCCGGATAGAAATACGTCGTCTTTCAGCACTCGCTTTATAAGACTGATATTGGTGCTAATACCATTGATCTTAACCCTGTCGAGATAAGCCAGCATTTTCGCCACGGTATCGTCGCGATCAGCCCCATGGGCGATAATCTGTACGATTAAACTGTCATAAAAGGGAGATACGGTTTTACCCTCTCCTGCCATCGAGATAAGTTCAATATCTTCCTGTTCAGGGAGCTCACACACAGTCACCAAACCAGGCGTGGGAATGAAAGTCACCGTACCATCTGCTCCTACAGCGGCTTTTTCCGCGTTGATCCTCACCTCCAGCGCGTAACCCGACTCTTCATATTCGATAGCCTCCAGCGATGCACCTGAAGCAATGGCAAACTGCTGCTTGACAATATCAACCCCTGTTACCGCTTCTGTTACAGGATGTTCTACCTGTAATCGAGTATTCATCTCCATAAAGTAAATAGCATCACTGGGCACATCATAGATAAACTCGACTGTACCGGCTCCTATATAGTCCACTGCATCTGCAATCCTGGCGGCGCTTTCCAGCACCTCCCTGCGAAGGGCTTCAGATAACAGAGTTGAGCCCGATTCTTCCATTAACTTCTGGTTATTACGTTGCACACTGCAATCTCTAATACCAATAACGCGGGTATTACCATGGGTGTCCCGAAGGATCTGTGCCTCAATATGGCGGAGCGAGGTCACGCATTTTTCAATATAAATATCGCCATTACCAAAAGCATTTCTGGCTTCCGTTGTTACCTGGTGAAAGAGCTGGTGCAGATTCTCCGGGCGTACGACCTTTACGATACCTTTGCCACCCCCACCATGGACCGCTTTCAGTAGAATTGGATAACCTACCTGTTCTGCAATTTCTGCAGCAAGTTCAGACGATTCAACGATGCCATGGCTTCCCGGCACCACAGGAACGTTAATGCTCAGAGTTGTATTAATTGCATTGGACTTGTTACCCATGGTCTCCATGCTGGACACTCTCGGGCCGATGAAATTGATCCCTTTCTGCCTGACCAGGCCTGCAAAATTAGGCGATTCAGAAAGAAATCCAATCCCAGGATGCAAAGCATCGACACCTTCATTTTCAGCAATTTTTAATATGCTAAGCGCATTAAGATAGCTTTCATCGGAGGTATTACCGCCAATACAGACCAGCGTTCCTTCAACCCCCTCAGCACTTACCATGTCTGCCACCACTGAATCCATATCGGGGTCCGATTGAACCAATACAGTGTGATAGCCCAGTTCTAGCGCTTTGCGTACCAGTTTAACTGCAGTGCAACCCCTTGCATGAATCAGCACCTTCTCGACCGGTCTTATCAGTTCCAGGTCAGAAAGCTCATCAGAATCTACCGAAGGTTCAGCAGCGGTGAGCACGCCAGACATAATTCGATCCACAACTTCTTCGATTGTTTCGGTGGGCACCGGTATTGCCGGATCCACCCTGCGTAATTCCTGCTCCAGTTGGGTCGCGAAAGGGTGCTTAACCAGGCCTTGCATGGCACCCGCAGTCATGGACAGGTAATTACTCATCAGGCAGTTAAATGGAAGATTTCTCTCTACTACTGCCTGCCCTGCAAAGGGCATACTGCAACCAGAAAAATAATAAGTCTGGGCTAAAGGATGGGTCACAAAACTAGCCTGAGCCCCTCCAGTA
>JAPKEK010000268.1 GCA_028822125.1 Pseudomonadales bacterium
AACTCATGTCGGTGGATTTGGACGACACTGAACTCGCGCAGGAAGCAGACCAGCTGGTGCAGAAATTTCAGAAGGATGCGTCGCGTGAAGCCGGTATTTTTCATCACCTGATTACCCTGCCGACCTACCATGAATCAGCGTTGGGCACTGATATCCTTTCCGAGGGTTACTTCGGGAGCCTGGGTATGCTTGCTTACGTTAGAGATGTACAGCGCCAGGAAATCAGAAGAGAGATGTCTTCGGTCAAACACCAGGACCTTGCGGGTTCAAATATAGGTGATGATCATAAAGCCTACTTCTCTGGAGAAAATGCGCTGCTTGCCGGTGGCAAGGAAAATACCATGAACCAGTTCTAACAGGACGCAAGCGAGCTAAAACACGTGCAACGGGTATGCTATACAAAAGCTTCCCTTATTACGCCCCAGAGATGGGGCGTTTTTTTTGCGTCGAACAAAAATCAACAACCCAATAGGCAGACCCTTCAGCCCGGAGCTAACCCGGTTCTACAAACTGCGCTAGTAAGGCACAATGGTATAAACAGGGGAGAACCAAAGATGGTCGACATCATTATTGTAGGGTCAGGCAGCAGTGGTTCTGTTATCGCCAATCGGCTCAGTGAAAACCCCGACTGGGAAGTTCTGTTGATAGAAGCGGGACCAGACTATGCCAGTGCAGAGGATCTACCCTATGAACTGGTCAACAGTCATCGTAATGCCCTGGCGGATCATGACTGGGGTTTTCGCTATCAACCCACCGAGGGACAGAACGTTTTTTTCCCCAGAGGTAAGGTCACAGGCGGCTCAAGCGCCGTCAATACCACCATTGCGCTGCGAGGTCTGCCAGAGGATTATGATGAATGGGCAGATCAGGGCAATCCGTCCTGGGCCTGGACTGAGGTACTGCCGTATTTCAACCGCCTCGAAAGAGATCTGGACTTTGCGAACGCCCCCTATCATGGTGATGCTGGCCCCATCAGCATTCGTCGATATCAACCCGAAGAATTGTTACCCCAGCATCAGGCTTTTCTGGACAAAGCCGCTGCACTTGGCTACCCCTATTGCGAAGATGCTAACCACCCCGACTTATACGGTGCAGGCCCCCAACCCATGAACAAGCTGGGGAGGTTACGAATATCCTGCGCAATAGGATATCTTGCCCCTGCCCGATTTCGACCTAACCTAACCATTAAAGCCAACACCCTGGTGCAACGTTTAATCATAGAAAAGGGGACCTGCAAGGGCGTAGAAATAAAGACCCAGAGCGGCAATATTGTAACCGTCACAGCTTCATTGGTCATTACCTGTGGTGGGGCCCTGATGTCGCCATTGCTGCTGATGCACTCAGGCATTGGCCCCAGGGAGCAACTGGACCGATGTGGCATATCGGTAATTGAAAACGAAGCTGGCGTGGGTGAGAACCTTTCCGACCACCCCGCAATATCAGTTGTATGCCAGCTCACAAAGGATCAAATCTCGGATCATGATGCGCCTCTGATCCAGACAATCCTGCGCTACACCACTGACTCGGACAACAAACGCAATAACATGCAGATTGAACAGTTGAGCTATGCTGGCAAAATCAGTGGCCCACCAATGTTTGCTATCGCCGCCTGCCTGGAATACCAGTATGGACGAGGCCGGTTAACTTTATCACCGAGCAATCCTAAAGGACCACCGGTCATTGAAAACCATTTCTGTGAAGATGAAAGAGACCTGAAGACACTGCTCAGTGGTTTTAAGGATGCCATTGAATTTACCCAACAGGGTGAATTGGCAAAGATGATTGAGGTTATCCGGTTCCCGGACCCGGCCAGGGAACAGGACGATGCAACCCTGGCAGGGTTATGCAGACGTTTTGCCGGTAGTGGTTATCACCCCTGCGGCAGTATAAAGATGGGACCTCGCCAGGATCCCCTGGCCGTTGTCGACGAACACGGTCGCGCCCATCGGGTTGACGGCCTGGTCATCGCGGACGCTTCGATTATGCCGGGTGTGCCTCGTGCCAACACTAATTTAACCTGTATCATGATTGGAGAAAAAATCAGCGCGTATATTAGCCAGCACCCAGCTCAATATGGTTTATGAACCTCAACTTTCAGGAATTTTCTTATGAACGATTTCAGCATCAGAAATGCCAGAATTATCGACGGAAGCGGTGGTCCAGTAAGAGAAGCTGACCTTGGAATTAAAGACCACCGTATTGTTGAAATCGGCCAGGTAGGCCCTGCGGATATCGAACTGGACGCTGCCGGTAATTGCATTGCACCTGGGCTGATCGATACCCATGCCCACGATGACGGCGCTTTTCTTAAACATCCTGATATGACATTTAAACTGTCCCAGGGCGTTACAACGGTCGTCAACGGTAACTGTGGTTTCAGTGCAATTCCTATGGATAACAGCGCTGACGGCATTAAGGCCAGTGGCGGCATATTAACGGGAATTGAAAGCGGCTTCACTGACCTCGAAGGTTATTTCAGAACCGTTCTGGCCAGAAAACCGGCCATAAACAATCTCATGCTGGTGGGCCATAATACAGTGCGTTCACTGGTCATGGGCTCACAGAGAAAGGCTCCGTCAGCTAAACAATTGTCCACCATGGCCGGCCATGTAGAAAAAGCAATGGAGCAAGGCGCTTGCGGCTTTTCTACCGGCCTCATCTACCGTCCCGGCCGCTACAGCGAAATCGAGGAAATCATCGAACTGGCCAGAATAGCGCAACCCTATGGCGGTCTGTATACCACCCACATGCGCAATGAAGGGGACAAGTTACTTGATGCCATAGATGAAGCGCTGACCATAGGCAGAGAAGCCAACATCCACACCCACATCTCTCATCATAAGGCGGCTGGCAAAGAGAACTGGGGCAAGGTCAAATCTTCTCTGAAAAAAATAGACGCCGCATTGTCTGCGGGCCAGCGCATCTCTCTGGATGTTTATCCTTATACTGCCGGCAGCGGTAGAATGATCGAGTATTTCAACCTGGACAATATTAATCGAGAGCTGGCCGAGGTTATCAGACTAGCCAGTTGCCCTGCTTTTCGCGAATACGAAGGTCGAATGCTCAAGGATATTGCCGCTGAAAAGGGCATTGACATCGTCCCGCTGGTCCATGAGATATTAACCGCGCCAAAGGGTGATCGCACCATCTGTATTCAATTCATCATTGATGAAACAGACATAGAAACAAATCTACGCTGGCAGGACATGATGGTGGGTTCCGATGGCATTCCCGATCTTAAAGGTCAGCCGCACCCAAGACTGTTTGGCACTTTCCCGAAGATACTCGGCTACTATGTCCGCGAAAAACAACTGCTCAGCCTCACTGAAGCAATTCGTCGAATGACGTCCCTGGCAGCAACCACGTTTGGTCTCAGTCAACGCGGCCTGATTAAAGAAGGATACTGGGCAGACCTGCTATTGTTCAATCCGGATACCATATCAGACTCAGCAACCTACGATGATCCCAAACAACTGGCAACCGGGATAGATGCTGTCTTCGTCAACGGCAAGCTCGCGTATCGCCAAAATCATTACACCCAATCCGGATCGGGTGAGATGCTTCGATACCAAAGGGATTCTTTTAAGGTCTAATCCACGCATAAGCAGTATTCTATTTAGCAGAGGAATGTAGCCAGCAGTATTGGTCCGCTGCGACCCCGACTTGGCTCACAAATAAGCAACTTTTGACTTATACTAGTCAGGCAATACCTAGCATTACAGACTGCAACTGGCATCAGCAGGTAAAGTTTTAACTTTAATATGCCTGGTGTAGGGTATCGTCTAGAACGAGCAGCGAAAGTGCTATCAGAGGAGGCGCAACATGGCTTATATCAATAATCGAACCATTCACGATGCTGACGCTCATGTAATGGAATTGCCAGACAAAATATTCGAGTTCATTTCAAGTAAATATCAAGAGGCGTTCAGACCCCACCTCAGAACCCGTGAGCAGGGCTGGATTGATGAAATGAAAGCGCTGCAGGAAGATCCTGAGTATCGTGCTGGTGCTGAACGCGAAATCATGCTGCGACGTGGCCATACCGCACTTGGTGCTTTCCGAAAGGAAGACCGCCCCAAAACAATGGATTATCTGGGTTTTACCAGTCAATTAATGTTTACCTCGGATGCTCTGGACAACTATGGTCTGGAAACAGGAAAGACCAATAAACTGGCCTGTGAAGCAGCACGAGCCCACAACCGTATGATGGTCGATTTCTGCAGTGTTGATAAGCGACTGCTGGCCACGGCTTATGTTCCTCTTGTTGATTTCGAGGAAGCGCCGCGCATTGCCACTGAGGCGTTGGAACAGGATTGCAAGGCCCTGATCATTCCGTCCCGCTGCCCACCTGGGCATAGTCCCAGCCACACCGCATTCGAACCTCTGTGGAGCATTGCCGAAGAAGCAGGTGTACCCATCCTGTTTCACGTTGGCGGTGAAAATAAAATGAAGTCTGATTACCACAATAACGGCTTACCACAGGTACTCGATTTCCATGGCGGCGCAGAGAATTTTACGTCAAGCAGCTACATGACGATCCCGCTGTCGTTGTGGCAAACCCTGGCCGTGCTGATTATTGATGGTGTCCTGGATAGGCATGAGAGCCTGAAATTTGGTGCTATTGAACTTGGCGCCAGCTGGGTACCCAGCTGGATGAGATTTATGGATGCAGGTGTCGCTGCATTTACCAAAGGGGAAGACCGCCTGAAGAAGCTATCTGCCAGGCCAAGCGAAATTGTCAGGCGCCAATTTCGAGTAACGCCCTATCCCCATGAGCCAACCGGCTGGATTATTGACAATACCGGGCCTGAAGTGTGCCTGTTTTCATCGGATTTCCCCCACGTGGAAGGGGGACGAAACCCAAT
>JAPKEK010000269.1 GCA_028822125.1 Pseudomonadales bacterium
GAATTTAAGCGCCAGTCCAATGAGTACAGGGAAAAACTCGAAGGCATCGGCGTACCGGTTGAATTTCGGGAGATTAGCAATCGAAATCATTTTGATGTGATTATGGACCTTGCTGATGAGTCGAGCTGGCTGGCAACATCAACCCTGAAGCAGATGCACTTAAGATCGAAAACGGTGTCCAGGTAAACACTCGATAATTATGAGGTAGACAGTGCTTAGAGCATTTGGCCCGTGCGGGGTCTAAGACGGCCTTAGCGGAGCTGCTCTCAAGCAGTAGTTTGAAAGACGCTGTTGGCTTACCATGGTAGCCGTTGGCCAGCAAAACGGGATGAACCAGCCCTGTCCTCTAGGTCTGCAATTAGATCAGTTGCTGATCGAACTGGAGCAGGCGTTTGGCAATCAGGTCAACTTGCGATTCGCTAAGCTCTCTTGGATCAATCAGCAGGTAACCTTCGTTCAAGTGATGATTTCGAGTGCGAATGCTGGGTGAACCAGAACTTAGAAATTGCACCAGAGCCGTGATATCACCGTGCTTTTTATCACTGTGCTTTAGTGAAACAGCAATCCGGTTGAAGCGCCGGCCGGCTTCATCTGCCTGAAGCCTTGCGTGAAGCATCGATGTATTAGAGAGGGCGGACATCAGAAGGGTATTTCTGGCCTGGAAGGAACCTAGTCTGGCATCATCGTCAGCGGCGACATATTCGTTAAGAGCCGCGCCTAATCCAGCGATAGTATCCTTGCCGACCTTCATGGTACGGGAAATACCTTGCGACTGAAGCTCACAGAACGCGATTAAATCTGCGTTGCCAACAATGAAACCACTGGTGGGGCCGCAAAAGGCCTTTCCACCCGAGTAGATTACCAGGTCAGCACCTTCATTCAGGTAAAAGCTCAAGTCTTCTTCGGCTGCAGCGTCAACAATAACCGGAACCTCAAAGCGATGACAGATCTCAACGCAGCGTTCAAGGCTGATCTGGTTGGTTTGCACACAGTGATGAGACTTCACATATAAAAGCGCGGTGAACTGCTCGTTTGCAAGGCGGTCTAACAGTAGTTGTTCGTTGACATGACTGGCACTGCCTAATATCCGGGGTTTACCACCGCCCAAGCGAATCATCTGTTCAACCGGGGCACCAAAATTAATGGCGTGACCGGCTTGCAAAATCACGTGATGGGTTTCATCGGTCTGGGGTAGTTGCTGGATACGATGCAAGTGGTCACCGGTAATTAACGCGGCAACGGATATTGCGATTCCGGCTGCGGCACCCGATGTAATGCAGGCGGCTTCCGCACCTGTTATACCGGCAATCTGCTCTGAAACCTGACTACGTAGTAAGGCTAAATCAACGTGTTGACTTGCTGCTTCAAATTGTACTTGCGCCACCTGTTCTGATTGGGCAGAACCACCCAGGGCAGTTAACTTGCCAGCAGCATTAATGACGAACGGGGAAACACTCATTTACAACACCCCTGTGGTCTGAAAACAGGCGCCATTGATAAAAACCATTTTGGGTTCAATCCAGTTCTGCGATATACGGATTTCCCCTTCAGCATCCTCCATTTCAACTGCCCTGTCAGTTTCAGCAAACAACGTCAGGTTAGCAGGCCCCCCCACATTGAGTAGGCCAAAGCCTTTTTTGTCCAGGCCAACCGCTTTTGCAGGGTTAACCGTTACCGCCTGAATAACGTCCTCAAGGCTTAACCCAAGCGTGCGGAATTTGCTCATTGTCCGGGCCAGTGAGACAACGTAGCGGTTGATGTTACCACCATGTAAATCACTACTGATGGTGTGAATCGGCATACCTTGATCCAACGCCTTCGAGCAGGTTTCATATGAAAATGACGAGCGACCATGAGCGATGTCGACAATGACACCACGTTCTACCGCAGCCCGGAATTGTGGGATAACCAGATCGTTATATCCCAGTACACCACCCGTCTTACCATGGTAGGCGTGCGTGACAATGTCGCCAGGGCGGAGTAAATCTAAAACATCATCCACCAGCGGTGGCGCGTTGCCAATGTGCACCATGAGTGGGGTACCGGCAATCTCGGCAGCTTTCCTGCCGATCTTCACCGCTTCAAGCCCCATTAGACCCGTATGGGTCGAGGAGGCTAAAACCTTTACACCTAAAATCCAGTCAGGGTTTCTCTCGATTGCGTCTACTGTTCCACTCAGGGAAATAAGTTCTGGCTTTGCCGAGTGACCGCCTGTAATCCCCGGCTGGCCAGGCGAGCCGATATTACATAACGCATAAGTTGCTGTTGACTGTGTGTCAATTACAAATTCCTTGAACGCATCGATCGTTGTCGGGCCAGCGCTGCCTGTGTCTAACAGGCAGGCAACGCCTTGATTGATGCCGATTCTATCTGCAGGCAGGCGGCCGTTCTTGAAAAGTGGATGATTAAAAATATGGCAGTGAAGATCGATAAACCCTGGCGCGATATGCAAACTGCTGGCATCGATTGTGCTGTCAGTTTCAGCTTTGATCTGACGCTCGATCGCGACTATTCGCTTATCTTCTATCAGTACGTCCATGGGTTGAAACTGATGTGCTTCAACTGCATAAACGAGACCGTGTTTGATTAAGGTGCTTTTCACAGATCTGGTTCCACTACCGATGTCATTGCTATTAAAGCACTACCCGCAGCAAAGAGAAAAGCCGCGCTACCCTTGGTAAGGCTATGGCCTGGAAACGGGGGGCTTGAAAATAGGCCGCGCCGTTTTGTAGTAGTACGCCTAGCGCTCGGCGCGACGCGTATCACGGTGGTCACGCCATTGTTTAAACAGCTGTTGATAAATCCCGGACAGCTTAATATCAGGATTGAAGGTCTGTTTCGTTTGCACCATGTGAACCACCGCTTTTTCTATAGTTGGATATTTACCGATTAAAACCGCCGCGAAAATCGCCGCGCCACGGCTTTCCGAAACACCATCGGTTGTTTCCAGAGGTTGGTTGATCAGATTTACCAGCAATTGCACCCAGGGCTTACTCTGTGCACCACTGCCGGTCACAGATACCCGGGATACCTGGGGTATCCAACCAGATAATTGTAAGAATGATTCAGCGATGGCGAAGCTGGCACCTTCAAGCACCGCCTGATACATCTGCTTTTGGGTTGTTTGGGTCGTTAGGCCATGAAAGCTTGCCCGAGCCTTTCGGTTTAATGTGGGGGATATCTGGCCACCCAGGTAGGGATAGAAACTCACGCCGCCTGCACCGGGTTCAGCCTTTAATACAAAATCGTCATATTCCTGGAACAGTTTGTTTCGATCGCGCCTGGCATCCGGCGATTGATCAAGAAACCACTCTAAGCTTCTACCAGCCATCAATGCATTGGCACCGATGACATGTTTTCCATTTGGATAACAATAGAAGCGTGTTATCCCCTCTGCCGGTTGCTCTTCGATGATAGTGCGACTCACGCCGTGGGTACCCAGAGTCAGCGCGATCTCACCTTTTGCAATCATGCCAGCGCCGACATTTGCACAGACGCCATCGTGAGCACCCACGGCAACGGGTAAACCAGGGGACAAGCCCAGTTCAGAGGCAGCGTGTTCTGTTAAGTAACCGGCTAACCCCCAGGGAAGCTCAGGTCTTGGTAGTAGATCAGGTGCAATATCCAGGTTTCTCAATGCCTGTGCCGGCCAGGCTAATCCGTCTGGCCCTGAGCTTGGATCTGTGACTGCATTTCCCGTTAACCGAAATGCCAGGAAGTCTTTCGCGTACATTGCATGCGCTATTCGTTGAAATAATGGTGTATCGTTCCGGCGCAACCACAACAGCTTCGAGAGTAAGGTTGCTGCATACAGAGCAAGATCAGGGAATTGATGTTTAATTTCCACAAGTTCCGGGTGATGTCTTTGATCCAGCCACGGGTCAACAATAACTTCACCGTCGTTGTCCAAGAAAACACCTGCGCCCGCTCGCCCGGAAACAGATAGGGCAACCACCCGCTGGGTTGTCATATCTAGCGTGGATAGCAGTTTTTTTGTGGCACCAGTCGCGCCGTGCCACCATTCCTGCGCAGACTGCCAGCTAGCTGAGTTACGCCTGTATTCGCTGTTTCTGATAGTTTCCAGGCCAATGCATTCACCGCGAAGATCCAGCAAACAGATTTTGCAACGGGTTGTACCCTGATCGAATACAAGAATAGTTTCAGATGGCATAGGTTCAGGGCTCGATATTCGGCATGATGTGACGTCGATGTGGCCAATAAGGGCATTAACAACAATACAGGTTCTGGCGTTGGCTACATAACAGTTTTTGCTGCCATTGTTTTAGGAGTGATCAACTATTCAGGCTGCTTTAGCATTGCCTTTGCTCCATGGCTGTAGTGGATAGCGGCTTTTGCTGGGTTGAGCGCCCGCCGCACCGGCGCCCGTCAGGCGATCTTGATAACGGTTGTATTTACTTTTCCTGAGGTGGATCTGGTATTGCCAGAGAATCAGAGGTTAGCTTAACATCAGGCACAGATGGGTTTTGACTCAGTAATCGATCGATGGTCAAATCTGTCTCCAGGTAAACGATTATTTGAATTTAATGCTATCCGGCAATTGTGCCAGTATTCAGTCGTTCATTTCAGGATGATGGGCCGCTTATTTTATGCTATCAGAAACGCAGATACAGCAATTCAAATCAACAGGTGTTCTGGTAGTACCCGATGTCGTTCCGGAGTCGCTCACCAGCAAAGTGATCGAGGCCATACTTTCTTATACAGGTGTTGAATTGGATGATCCGAATACCTGGTACCAGCCCAGATTTGCAGGTCATGGTATTGTTCCATTGCATCATGCCCAGGCGCTGTGGGATGTTCGCCAATACCCGGCGGTTTACCAAGTATTCGCCAGTCTGTACC
>JAPKEK010000270.1 GCA_028822125.1 Pseudomonadales bacterium
TTGGAGCAGGCGGTGAAAAAAAGCACCACTGTAAGACAGGTACCGAGGAGGAATAATGATCGAAGGAAGTGTCTTTTCAAAGGGTGTCCCCCTAGTGAGTGAGAATTCGACTTAAGATCCATCGTAGAAATCAGAGTATCATTTAGTTGTGGATATTTCTTCCTGCAGCCGCCGTTGAAGAAACGCAGGTCTATTTTCAGGGACATTTGAGGGCGGCAGTACTTTCGCCCAAAGGTCATTTGACTAAACCTTGTGGCAGAGAGTATTTTATTGACTATTTCGTCAATAGTGTTTGTCCCTTATGGTAGACCTTGAAACTTTCCGGCACGAGACACGCGACTGGCTCGAACAGAATTGCCCTGAGTCCATGCGTACCCGTATGGTTCCAGGTGAAGATATAACAGGGGGTAGAAAACGCACGAGCACTAATCCAGACGCTTATGTATGGTTGCAGCGCATGGTGGAGAAAGGCTGGACGGCGCCAACCTGGCCGAAAGAGTATGGTGGTAGCGGGCTCAGGAAAGATGAGTTTCTAGTCCTGCTGGATGAACTGCAGAGCATCAAAGCTAGACCACCGTTGGTTGGAATGGGCATCAGCATGATCGGGCCAACGTTACTTGAATATGGCACCGAGGAGCAGAAGCTAAGGCACCTACCGGCAATTGTTCGAGGAGATCTCGCCTGGTGCCAGGGCTACAGCGAGCCCGGTGCAGGGTCTGATCTCGCCAGTTTACAGACCAGGGCGGAGGACCAGGGTGACTACTATCGAGTTAATGGTTCTAAGATCTGGACATCCGGCGCCCTGCATGCGGACTGGATCTTCTGCCTGGTACGAACCGATATGCAGGCACCCAAACACGAGGGCATCAGTTTCCTGCTTTTTTCCATGGATTCTCCGGGCGTCAGCGTCAGTCCTATCGAGATGTTAAATGGCAGCTCACCCTTTTGTCAGACCTTTTTCGAAGACGTTAAAGTTCCCAAGATTGATCGCGTACACAAAGAGAACCAGGGCTGGAGCGTCGCTAAACGACTCCTGCAGCACGAGCGATCTGGCCTTGCGTCACTGGCCAGTGCGGACAAGGCAGGACCCCTGCAACGAATTAAGCCTTCGATGCCACTGTTGGCGCTGGCAAAACATTATGCCAATGCCGGCGAGATTACGGATTTGGTGCTGCGCGATGAAATTATCAGTAATGACATGCGCAAGCGGGCATTCACTTTGACCCAGGCGCGTGCTGTTGTTGAGTCTGAGGCGAATACACCGGGTGCGACAACTTCCATCTTTAATTACATCGAAGCCGAATATGTTAAAGCGCAACTGGAACTGCAGAATCGTATTCGGGGTACGCAGGCATTTGGCTGGGAAGGCGATTCGTTTACTGAAGAAGAGATCAGTATGTGCCGTTTGAATCTGGAGGCTAAGTCGATTTCGATTGCCGGCGGATCAAATGAGATTCAGCTTAATATCATTGCAAAACGCGTCTTGGGACTGCCGGATTGATTATGGTCAGGAAAGCAACTAACAGACGCAAGCGGCTTTCAAGGGATCAGCGAATTGAGGAAATTCTAGATGCGGCTTACCGGCTGGTTCAGAATGAAGGTATATCTACACTGACCATGAATAAGATCGCCCTGGAAGCCGGTTCCAGCAAAGGGCTGCTATACAGTTACTTTCCAAATTTGCCAGGTTTACTGCAAAAGCTCTATGAACGCGAAAATCGGCAGCTGCAGGCACTACATCTGGAGGCGCTTAACACGCCTTATGACTTTGAAGAAATGTTGAGACTCACAGCGAAAATCAGTCGCCAGAATCAATTCGAACGCCTTCTGCTGCTTAACCGGCTTGAAGCGGATGCCTCATTGAGAACCGTATTGGCTAAGACGGACCGGCAGGGTCGGTCTGACGTCGTTCAATTCCTGAGTAAGGAAATAACCGATAACTTCGACGTTCCAGGAGATATTGCAGCTGACGCGGTCAAGCTTGCACTGCACTATGGTGAAAAGGATTTTCTGCGTAGTGTGGAAGATCAGCTAAAACAGGATGAAATCTGGGGAGCCATGATGGTAGGTGCCATGCAGGAACTCGAGAAACGATATGGTAACAGGAGGAAAAAACAATGACAGAGACTATTACAGGCCCGCTATGGGCTGCGCGAAACTGGTCAATAGATGCAGGCGCTGGAAGCATTCATGACGATGAAACTGCCGCTGAGCTGGGCTTTCGGGGTGGCACGGTTGCAGGTGATATTCACATGAATCAGTTCCCGCCGGTACTGGTAAATATCTTCGGTGAGCAGTGGTTTGAGCGCGGCAACCTGTCCCTTAATTTCAGAAATGCGACGATAGATCTTGAAAAGGTACAGGTGTTTGCTGAGCCCCTGAAGCCAGTTGAGAATCAGATCAGGGTTTGGATGGAGCGCGAGGATGGCATGCTGGTGTGCAGTGGCACGGCGGCCCTGGGTGATCATTCCCAATCAGAACTGCGTACGCTTGATTACCGACCCTGCGACCCGGAATCGCTGCGAATACTCAGGAAAGTAAAGCCCGGTATGAGCCTGGGTAGTTACGATGTTATAGCAACCACGGATAAACAATTTGAACGTTTTGATGAAAATCTGATTAGTGACCCGATGTCCTGGTACAGGCAATCGTCACCCTGGGGAGATCCCGTGGCGGCGCCGTGTACGATTTTGGAATTTCTCTGGGGTAATGCGATGAAAGGATTAGGCCCGCTGGTGGAAGAGTCAACCGGATTGTTTGGTGCGATGGAGATTGGCTACACCAACGGTCCTTTCATCATGGGGCGACGTTACCGGATTGAATGCAACGTGGTCTGTGTAAGTCAGAGCCCGAAAACCGAGATTGTCTGGTATGACGCTGATGCTTACAGTGAAAGTGATGAATTGGTGGCGACCTTGCGAATACAATCCAGGGCGATGAAAGCCTCCTCGCCCCTGTATGAGTCATAGGCTGTTAGCACACAAACGCTGGGGAGATGCCAACGGCTGAGATATGGAGTCGCTGTTAAGCCGGCGGCTTTCGCACAGTGTATCCAGCAGGCTCCCTGCGAGCGCTGTATTTTGATTAACGATAATTCGTCTTGCAAAGTGGCGAATTGCATTTGGCTGGGCCGCCACAACAGGACCACCCTCGATCAGGTTTCCCTACATTTTAAGCGCTCGATACAGGAGACCCTCAATAGCCGTTCCTCTGCTACCGGTTTAGGTCGATTATAGTTCAGCGGAGGGTCTGCACCCCGACAGGCTTTAATCTGGACATTCACTCACAACTGTTCACCATTGTTTATGGAGGTCTGTACGAGCCCTGCTTGATTCGAGGTAGTAATACGAATATTTTCAGTACTGCGTCAGTGCTGTTACACTTCGCTCTATTGAGAAGCGAGCTAGGCTCTATGTCCGTCCAATTCGTAGCATCCTGCCAGCTACCCACTCGTTATGGGGAGTTTGTCATGCACGGCTTTGAGGATCCCGATACCGGGCAGGAACATATTGCTTTAACGCTGGGTAATGTTGCGGACGCATCGGAAGTACTGTGCCGGGTTCATTCCGAGTGCCTGACCGGCGACTGCCTGTTCAGCATGCGGTGCGACTGTGGTGCACAACTCGATGGTGCTCTGCAGAAGATCTCCGAAGAGGGTGCTGGGGTTCTGCTGTACCTTCGTCAGGAAGGACGCGGTATTGGTCTTATTAATAAGATTCGGGCTTATCAGCTCCAGGACGCCGGCGCAGATACGGTCGAGGCCAACGAGAAACTGGGATTTGATGCAGACCTTCGCGATTATACGGTATGCAGGCATATGTTTGCGCACCTGCAGGTGCAGCAGATCCGGTTGATGACCAACAATCCTGTTAAGGTCAATGCGTTAACCAAGTTAGGGATCATTATCAGCAGTAGAATTCCACTGGAAACTGGCCATAACGACCATAATGCTCGATACCTGCAGACTAAAGCCGGCAAGCTGGGACATCTATTCTCCCAGAAGTAACGTTTTTTTCATGCCGTCAGGTTCGTTGAGGTAATTGAGTCGGCTGGCGATGGAAGCTGAAATGCATTCTTGGTCCAGACCACAGGCGTGTAACATTTTCTTTGGGTTCGCTGGCTGTATGAATTTGTCGGGGATTCCGAGATTAAGCAGATTGGTGTTCAGTCCAGCAGCAGCCACATAATCATTAACAGCTGAGCCCGCGCCGCCTGCTATGACATTTTCTTCGACCGTGACAAGTAACTGGTGACTTTGTGTCAGTGCGTCGATAACCGCATGATCAAGGGGCTTAACAAATCGCATGTCGACCAGCGTTGCATCGAGTTCGATGGCAGCTTCCTGGGCTGACTCCAGCATGGTACCAAAGGCAAGGATAGCCACCTCCTGTCCTGTTCTGATGGTTCTGGATTTACCGATGGGCAATTGCGTCATATCAGATTGAGGCTGAATTCCTATACCGCTTCCCCTTGGGTAGCGAACCGCAGCGGGGCCTTCATGCTGAAAGCCGGTGTAGAGCATCTGTCGCAGCTCATTTTCATCGGAAGGTGCCATAATAATGAGATTGGGGATGCAGCGTAGGAACGAATAATCGAATACGCCAGAATGAGTTGGGCCGTCTTCGAGAAGGCTTGCACGGTCTATGGCAAACAAAACATCCAGGTTCTGGATAGCAACGTCATGAATTAACTGATCGTAGGCTCGTTGCAGGAAAGTGGAGTAGATTGCCACAACCGGTTTGGCGCCAGCACAGGCGAGTCCGGCGGCGAGTGTGACCGCATGTTGCTCGGCAATGGCAACGTCAAAATAACGGTTTGGGAATTGTTCCGAAAAAGCTACCATATCTGAGCCTT
>JAPKEK010000271.1 GCA_028822125.1 Pseudomonadales bacterium
TCCATAAGGTGCTATGAATCTCCCGTCGGAGGTCCCTCCACCGGTGGATAGTAGCGGCTGATAGCCCCTTATGTTGTTAATGGCTGCTTTTGTAGCGGTGATTAACAGCTCATCCTGAGTCAGGAATGGTTCACCTGAGAGAGACCACTTAAGGTTATATTCGACTTTGTGGCGCTTGAGGATTTCTTCTGTTCTTTGTCTCAGGGAAGACGCACTGGACGCTGTGGAGTAGCGAAAATTAAAATCGACAATGGCGTTACCCGGTATGACGTTGGTGGTACCTTCGCCTGATTGAAAGTTCGATATCTGGAAGCTGGTTGGCGGGAAAAATTCATTGCCCGCATCCCACTGGCATTCAGCAAGCTCAGTCAGTGCTTTCAAACAGTAATGAATCGGATTGACGGCCTTGTCAGGATAGGCTACGTGACCCTGGACGCCTTTTACTGTGAGGCTGCCGTTTAAAGAACCGCGACGACCCACTCTGATAACATCCCCCAGTAATCGATTACTGGAGGGTTCTCCAACGATGCAGTAGTCAAAGTGCTCACCCTCATCGTTGAGCCAGGCCATGACTTTTTTGGTGCCATTGATGGCTTCAGCTTCTTCATCACTGGTGATAAGAAAGCCGAGACGACCATGATAATGCTCATGCTTGCTATGGAAAGCCTGGGCTGCCATGAGCATGGCTGCCAGAGCGCCTTTCATATCGGCTGCACCTCGACCTGTGACGCAATCCCCTGAGAGGGTGGTCGTGTAAGGATCGCTATCCCACAGAGAGAGCTGGCCAGCGGGAACGACATCTGTATGCCCGGCAAATATCAGCGTTGGTCCGGGTTGTGAGCCGGATTTTGTGGCCCAGAGGTTACTGACATCTTCAAAAGGAAGACGAGTAGAGGTAAAACCCAGGGGGGTAATGAACGCCTCGATGGTGTCCTGGCAGCCGCAGTCCTGAGGCGAAATCGATGGCTTTTCCATGAGCTCAGACAGGATCGCTATCAGCTCTCGTTCTCGATCGGCATCAAATTCCATGGTTTGCCGGCTTAATTATGGGTGTGTAAGGTGCTGTTTAGTTGAATCGCTTGCCTGTTAGTTCTGCATTGTACGGCGCCAGAGCGGGAGTGCCGGATAAACAGCATATCATCCTGACCGCTTAATTCCCTGGCTTTAGCAAGCATTACCTGTTGTTGATTTTCATCGAGTACTTCAACCTGGGTTCCAGGTGTGATGTAAAGACCGGCTTCAATGGTGCAGCGGTCGCCGAGAGAGATACCTGTTCCGGCATTGGCACTGATCAGGCAGTCCTCACCGATACTGATGACCGTGTTGCCGCCGCCGGAGAGTGTGCCGGCAGTTGATGCACTGCCGCCGAGATCACTGCCGCAGCCCACCATGACACCCTGGGAAATTCTTCCTTCTATCATATTCGGTCCTTCACACCCCGCATTGAAATTGGCGAAGCCTTCATGCATAACGGTGGTTCCCTCGCCGAGATAGGCACCTAACCTGACCCGCGCGGAATCAGCAATCCTGACGCCTTTAGGTATGAAGTAGTTGGTTAGTATGGGGAATTTGTCGACGCTGGATACGGTCAATAATTTGCCTGAAACCCTGGCGCTGATTCTTGCCTGTTCGACTTCGTCCAGGTCAATGGCACCTAGGTTAGTCCAGGCAACATTGGGTAGCAGGGGAAAAATGCCCTCAAGGTTTGTTTGGTTGGGCCTGACCAGACGATGCGATAGTAAGTGCAGCTTCAGATAAGCCTCAGGCGTTGAAGTCAAGCTACTATCGTGTTCTAAGATGGTCAATACGAGCGGGCTAGAGGCCCGTTGAAATTGCTCTAATACCTGCTTCTGAGAGTCGATATTAATTGCCTCTGCCAGACTTCGGATGATTGATGGTTCGAGTTGCAGGGCTTGATTACCGCCTTTATAAGCGGTCAGGGAACTGATGGTGGCTAATAACGAGTCACTGGGGTTAATTAAAGGTTCGGGGTAGTAAACTTCTAACCATGCCTGTTTTTGGTTTTGAGTCCCGATCCCGAAGGCTAAGCTGAACATGTTGTTGCCGTTGGTGTGTAAGAGACGCGCTATTATGCCAGTCTTCGAAGTAAAGTTCAGTAGCTACCGGCATCTTCCCTGGGGGTAATCGATATTAGTTTCTAGGGGAAATGCCAGAAGAGTAGGTTATAGAAGAGAATGCTATTTAACAGAGTTCGGCAAAATGACGCTCAGCAGAGCTTAGACCAATGATCGCGAACTCTTTCCGCAGCCTGTATGCATTGGTCCAGTTCGGCGACCAGGGCCAGTCTAACTCGATTACGACCGGGGTTTTCCTGTCCGACGGTGCGCGCCAGGTAGCTGCCAGGCAGGACCCGGATGTTTGCTTCCTTAAACAGGTTCAATGTGAAATCCTGGTCATCATAAGGGGTCTGGGGCCATAGGTAGAAGCTCGCTTCTGGCTGATGCATCGGCCAGACGTCATTAACGATATCCAGAAATGCGGTATATTTTCCGCTATACAGAGCGCGATTGAGGATGACATGCTGTTCATCGGACCAGGCCAGGGCGCTCAGTAGCTGATTATGAACAGGCATGGCAGAACCGTGATAGGTACGATATAAAAGGAACAACTCGATGAGATCTGCATCACCACAGACATAACCCGAGCGCAGGCCGGGAAGGTTGGAGCGCTTCGACAGGCTGTTGAATGCCAGGCACTGCTTGTGTCGAGTATTGCCCATCTTTGCAGATGCCTCCAATAGGCCGGGTGGGGCGGCAGCCTCACTGCGATAAATTTCGGAATAACATTCGTCAGCTATGATAGTGAACCCGTGCTTTAATGCCCGCTCGATCAGATATTGCAGTTCTTGTACGCTGAGCAGGCTTCCATGTGGATTACCGGGATTGCAGAGGTACACGATGCTGACCTTGTCCCAGGTACCCGGTTTGATAGAGCTGTAATCAGGCTTAAACGGGGCACTGTTGTCGCTGTTTACATATAGAGGCTGGCAACCCGCCAGGATAGCCGCGCCTTCATAGATTTGGTAAAATGGGTTGGGCAAGATGATGTGTTTTCGGTTCAATGGATCGCTCAATGCTTGAGCGATTGAAAACAGTCCTTCACGCGTGCCATTTACCGGTAGTACCTCGTTCTCAGGGTTAATCTTTGCAGGTGGATAACGCCTTTCAATAAATTCCGAAATAGCCTGTCTCAGTTCAGGAATGCCCCGTGTTGGTGGATAGGTAGCCATTCCTTTCCTGATCAGGTTAGGATTGGTCATATAATCGATAAGGAAGGCTGGAGTGGCATGTTTTGGCTCTCCCAGAGCGAGTGAAATAGGGGAGAGGTCCGCAGGAACCGCTTTTGCCAGTAACTTGTTGAGGCGATCAAAAGGGTATGGATTTAGTCTACTTAAGGCTGTATTCATTGATTTGTCAGATGTGCGATGTGTTGATCCAGGGCATCGCAGATGGTTTGTCTGATGCTGTCCTGACTTAAAGGTTCCACAATTTTCTGTTCCTGATTGTCGACAATGTGAAAGACGTCTTCAACCCGTTCACCCAGCGTCGTGATTTTCGCTGCTAACATATGAATTTGAAGATCCTCGAACGTGTTAGCCAGTACCGCCAGCAGGCCAGGACGATCTGGGGCCACCACTTCAAGCACGGTAAAGGTAACGGTTGTTTGGTTGGTTAAGGACACTTCAGTTTTCCTGCTGAATTGTTTGAGTGCCCTTGAGGTGCGACGCGGGCTAAAATTTTTCTTGCCGAGCCCCATAATCGAAGCCAGTAGGGACTGTTTAATAGTCTTGATTCGGTCTGGCTGATTGCCAACTGGCCTGCCATTACTTTCCAGTACATCAAAAGTATAGTTGGTTTTGCCGGTGGATACGCTTGGGATTCTGGCGTCAACAATATTGAGCCCCAACCTTTCAAAAGCGGTGGCAATGGCGAAAAATAAAGACCTCTGTGAAGTCGTATGAATTAGAATGTGAGTGGCTGCTTCCTCTTCCACAGTTCGCAGGACGTCTTCATGGACGAGGATCAGGGGTTGTTCTGGCTTGCCATGAAGATAAATTGATTCTGTTTGCCATACGATATTGTCCAGAGGTTCGCGGATGAAATAATCGTCGTCCAGGCCTTCCCAGAGACCCAGTACTGCATCTGTACTGATATCTTTTTCGTTCAACAGTTTTAATGCTGAAGTCTGCATTTGCTCAAGGTAGTGTTCACGGTCAACTGTGTTTTCCAGTCCCTGGCGTAACAGGCGATTAGTTTCAAGATAGAGTTGCGACAACAGGGACGCTCTCCAACTATTCCATAAGGTCGGGTTGGTGGCGTTAATATCGGCTACGGTCAGAGCATAAAGATAGTCTAACCTGAGTTGGTCACCCATCAGCTGCGCAAATTCCAGGACAATATCCGGGTCGAAAATATCTTTGCGCTGTGCTGTGGTAGACATCAGCAGATGATTTTCCACTAGCCAACAGACCAGGTTAGTGTCCCATTTCCCCAGGGCATGCAGGTGACAGAATTCCCTAGCTAATTCAATGCCAAGAATTGAATGGTCTCCGCCCTGGCCTTTAGCCAGATCATGGAACAAACCTGCTATATAAAGCAGTTCAACTTTGGGTAGTCGCCGATAGATATGTGCTGCGATGGGGAATTTCTGTTTTTGATCTTTATAGCGGAAACGCCGCATATTTCTAACGACCTGCAGAGTATGCGCATCGACGGTGTAAATGTGGAAGAGGTCAAACTGCATCTGGCCAATAACGCGCTCAAATTCGGGCATATAAGCACCCAGGATGCCATATCGAATCATTCTGCGCA
>JAPKEK010000272.1 GCA_028822125.1 Pseudomonadales bacterium
CCGACAGGCTTTCACCTTTTTTGGCAGATTTGATTCTCGATAAGGCGGTGTTGACCAGATCATCCGAAACCGCATTTTTGATTACTATGTAACCATTGCTGTATAGGAATTGCTTTTGTACCAGGCTGAGTTGACGATCCATTCATGTCTCCAACTGCTTTGATTTATCGTTGATTTTCTTGGGGTTTTACTGCTGGCTAAGACTTATTGTTATATCTTTCCTGCTATAGACCCCAAATGGACAGAATTTCTTTCAGGGTATACTAATATAATAGGTCATCATAGAGTCTGGTTCGCCACATGTTGATGCCGATGGTATTTAGGTCATTGTTAGTGCCTACCCGTTAGAACCCGCCTTCCAGCCTTTTAGCCATATCTGCGCCCGGGCCTGGGCTGTTTTCTCGTTCAAACTTTAAACCCTCCTGGTAGCTTCGCTCAAGGCCGGCTTTAATGAGCATTTTGTCGGCTCTGAGGGTATGCCAGGCATTACTGGTTATGGTGTCAGCAAGCTCCCTGCAGTGGTTCATGAGCGCCTCGTCGGTGACAACTTCATTAGCAAGGCCAATATTGACCGCCTCGGCGCCAGTGTAAATCTTACCTGTAAACATCATCATTTTCGCATTGACAAGGCCAACACGCCGTGGCAGGCGCTGCGTCATACCCCAGGTGGGTGCCATGGACCATTTCCCATGGGTATCTGCAAACCGAGCAGATTCAGCAGCAATGAGCAGATCACAAGCGAGAGCTAGCTCAAGGGAACCTGTATAACAGTGTCCCTGAATTGCAGCTATGACCACCTGTGGCATCGCTTCCAGGGCTTCCAAGGTTTCTGCCTGGTAGTACTTGCTGGGTGCTCGCTCACCGGACTGTATGGCTTTAAGGTCATTGCCAGCAGAGAAAGAGCGACCGTTGCCGCAAAGGATGACGCAGCCTATATCCTCAGGCTGTTCTTTAATGGCTTCAATGTGTTCTCGCAATTCTACAAATAACGCCGGGCTGAGCGCATTGAGGGTTTCGGGACGATTAAGGGTTAGGGTGCTGGTGCCCTGATGATCATTTCTAAGAACAAGTGGCATGATAAATTCCTTTTGATGTTGGCGTTGGCGCCTCGACTTGGCGGCTTAATTGAATCTCCTTGCTTGCCTGAAAGCAGCAGGGGTTGCTGTGTTTTACCTCAATGAAGAGCCTAGTAATTCTCTGGCGATGATATGGCGCTGTACCTCGCTCGGACCTTCGCCAATACGGCGAATTCGCATTTCACGGAACCAGCGTTCAAAGGGCAGATCCTTAGCAACACCCAGGCCACCAAACATCTGCATGCAACGATCCACAACCCGTCCTCCGGCTTCGCTGGCCACTAATTTGGCCATAGCGGCTTCCTTGCGAAAGGGCAACCCCTGACTGGCTTTATGGGCTGCCTCAAGGGTAATCCAGATGGATTGTTTGATATCGATCTCGTTGTCAACCAGCATCCATTGTATGGCCTGTCGGGAAGACAGGGGTGCCCCGAAGGTTTCTCGCTGGGGTACATACTCAAGCGCCATCTCATTGGCTTTGATGGCAACACCGATACAGCCAGCGGCATAGGGTATTCTCTGTCGGGTAAGTCTGTCATTGGCGATAGCAAAGCCCTTATTAACCTCTCCTAGGATATTGCTGCTGGGGATGCGCATATCAGTAAATTGTAATTCGGTGGCATAGTGGGCAGACCTTAAGGTGTGCACCACCCTTCGAACGTGAAAACCAGGTGTATCCGTGTCTACGATAAAGCAGGTAACGCCATTACGGCCCTTGTCACGGTCTGTTCGGGCAAAAACCAGGCCAAAGCTGGCCTTGTCAGCACCGCTGATCCAGAGTTTGCTGCCATTGATGATCCAGTCTTTGCCGTCCTGTATGGCCTTAGTTTGAATTGCTCTGGCTGGATCAGAACCACCAGAGGGTTCTGATAATCCGAAGAAGCCTCGTTTTTCTCCGCGCAGGGTGGGGTAGAGATAGCGTTCCTTCTGATCATCGTTTGCTTCAAACAGCTGCGCCAGGCCCGCCCCGCCGAAAGTGCCATAGCAGGGTGCATACAGGCCAGCACGATGTTGTGACATCTCGATTGCGAGCAGTGTACGGGTGGGCAGGTCGATTTCAGGCCCGCCGTATTCAGGCGGAATATCCAGTCCGTATAGCCCCATGGATTTTGTTTTTTCAACCAGGCGTGCTTTATCTTCGGTGTCGATTTCATCTGCATCTGGGTCCAGATTTAATTCGAGAGGCAGAATTTCTTCACGTACAAAGCGACGCACCATGTTTATTATAAGTTCCTGTTCATGGGTTAGGTCCAGGTCCATTAGCTTGGGCTCAGTGTGCCGATTTTAATATCAGCGTTGTTGGGAGGTAATTGTTTATAATCAGCTTTGTAGACCATTAGCAGTTCGCGGTAGCGGCTCAGGTAGGCACTGGTGATTTCACTCCTGACTTTTGTTGCGCCTGGGTTTTCACTGGCAGCCTGGGCAACGGCGGAGCGCAGGCCAAATAAGCTGTTGCCACCGGCATAGCCGATGAAGAGGATCTGATCATCCTCATCAGCCAGTTGGAAAACGCCGAGTTGACCGCCCAGCTTTGGTAAGGTCGCAGTCAGCGGTAACCAGGGTTTGGTTAGTCTCACGGCCGGCATATCAACGACTCAGGTCCACTTCATTTTTTTTCTTGGGCATAACGGAGATTTCCATGGGAGCAAAGTGTTCCATGTCAATATCGATCAGGTAAGGTCCGGTCGCAGCCATAGCTTCATCAAAGGCGGCTTCAAACTCAACAACCGAGGCGACTCTCTGGCCCGGCACGCCCATGCTTCTGGCCATACCAGCAAAGGCAACCTTACCCAGGTCAGTTTCATTAATTCTTCCAAATCGATTACTCTGCAGCCAGCGTAGAACGCCATAGCCTGAGTCATTAAACAGGCAGATTACCAGGGGCACCCGATATTGAGCTGCGGTTGCCAACTCCGTTGCGTGAAACATAAAGCCACCGTCGCCGTGCACGATGACGGTTTTTCGTCCGGTTGCGATAGCAGCACCAATGCTCATCGGGAAACCAGGGCCGATAGCGCCCGAGGTTGGGTTTATTGATGTCCGCGGCTTATAGATAGGAAATTGCTGATTCCCCCAGTTGTAGGCGGAAATAGTTTGATCTCTGACGAAAACAGCATCATCGGGCAGTTTTGCTCTTATGCTGTCCATCACCTTAGGCCAGTCGTCACCGAGGCGGTTGCGCATGGCGCTTCTCACGCCATCTCGGGCTTCCCATATTGACTGGTTGAACTGGCCATCATTGGCCACCACATCTGCCAGGGCTATATTGATGGCAGTCAGCGCGATGCCAGCATCCGCTAACACCGGGAATTGAGCAGTATGGGTTCGGCCGATCATGGTACCATCAATATCGATCTGGATGAGGTCTCCTGGCGGTGTCTGTTCCTGGAACTGGCCATCCACACCGACAGCAAAGCGGGTGCCAATTGCAATGGTGACATCCGCAGTTTGAATAGCGTTGTAGATGCCAGCACTATTGTAGTAGTTACCGACGCACAGAGGGTCGTCCTCTGCAATGACACCTCTTCCATCGACGGTTGTCAGGACTGGGCAATCCAGTTTCCTTGCCAACTGTTGCAGTGCCTCGCTGGCCTCTGCAGCAATAACGCCGCCACCAGCAACTATAATTCGCTTTTTGCTTTCCAGGATTCGCTTGACTGCCGAGTCGAGTTGGCTGGAATCCGGTTGCGCCTGGTTCTTTTGGGGGTAGCTGAAATCCATTTTGCTTGCTTCAGCATATTGCAGATCAATGGGTATCTCCAGGGCTCCGGGTGCTGGCCTGCCGGTGAACAGGTCAGTGACCAGGGTTTGCAGGCAGGGGCCAAGCTGGTTGACGTGGCGAGGGCTTTCGACGCGACGGCAGACGCTTCTAAGCATGGCAACCTGATTCTCTGCTTCATGCACATAGCCTACGCCTCGGCCATAAAAGGCGGTCTCAGCCTGCCCAGTGATGACCAGCACTCTGGAAGAGCCGTATTGCGCTTCGTAAAGGCCGGTTACTGTATTTGATGTTCCGGGGCCGGTGGAAGCAATCATTACGCCTAGTTTTCCGGTTGCGCGGGCGTAGCCATCGGCAGCATGTGTGCCTGCCTGTTCGTGCCTTACGCCGATAATCTTGGTTTCCCCCAACCTGTTAATCGCATCCATTAGAGGCATGTTGTGGATGCTAACGATACCAAAAACGTGTTCAATGCCGAGTTGTGCGAGAGCATTTGCGATCAGATCGGCGCCAGTAAAATTTGACATGGAAATCCTTCAATGTTTGCTGTTAGGTAATTGCAATAGGCACTATATTAAAGCCGCGCCAGTTAGCTTGGCTACCCTGAGCTTGATTCAGCTTCAAATCAATCATAATTATGAAATTGACTAAACCATCTAATGCAGCTGAGGTCAACGCATCTGACTTTCTAATTAGGGGTTTAACTTCTTTTACCTAAATAAGGTGAACGCCATTGTTGGCCATCGGGGATGTCCCGTGGTTGAGATCTTGCATCAGATGGCCTGGTCCATTTTTAACGATCAGGTGGTAAATCCATGGCTGGATTACCGTTAAAAAAGTCAAAGGGTCTCAGCTCAAAGCTGTGCCACATGACCGGCATCACCGGCCAGTCCTCGGCTCGTACCAGATGATGCATGCTAACGGTGTGCCAGAGGACGATATCGGTATCTTTTATCGAGCGATTGTCTTTGGTGAATGCCGGTAGTCCTTTACCGGGTTCGCTCAGCGTGGGATATTCTCCGGCGGCGTAGTGCT
>JAPKEK010000273.1 GCA_028822125.1 Pseudomonadales bacterium
GGCGGCTTGTTGCCTTCTATTTGCAGTTTCACCAGTCTTCGTTTGATCGGCCCGGCTACTTCTTTGATCAGAGCTCGTTTGCCGGTGAAGTAGTCTTTCTTAAGATTAACTAGCCAGCCCATGCCGAGTTCATAAGGCGATCGATCGTGCTCAGCTCTGATCGTGGTCTCCGCTGTATTAAAATCATCTCCCGGCATGATGAAACCTGCTTCAATTCTAACCATCTCAAGGGCGTCTAATCCGATGGGTCTAACGTCGTAGAGTCCTCTCGCCTTAACGTCAAATATTGCATCCCAAAGGGCCAGTGCATTTTCTGGGTCCACCCAGATTTCATACCCCAGATCACCGGTATAGCCAGTCCGCGAAATCATCACTTCATATCCGTTCAGGCTGGCAGGCTTGATAGAGAATGGCCGCAGCGTATCGAGACCCTCGATTCCGGCTTCTGTCAAGACCGAACAGGAGGTTGGCCCTTGTACTGACAAAGCTGCTATTTCATGGGTTTCTTCAACAATCAAAACATCCATCCCCAGGCTGGAGATCAACAGCCAGTCCAATTGATGATGTTGAGAACACAGCCTATATTCGTCCTCAGACAGGCGAAAGATAGTGCCGTCATCTAGTACCTTGCCCTCATCGTTACACCACAGAACGTAAGTGACACGGTTAACACGCAACTTGGATACGTCGCGTACCACCAGCCGATTAAGAAATGCCTGAGTATCTGGCCCGCTAATTCGATACTTCTCCATGGGCGTCATATCCATGACACTGCAGGAACTACGGATCGCGAAATATTCTGCAGCTAAGCTGTCGTATTGTCTTGCTGTCTGGTAGCCATTCCACGAGCTCCAATTCTTAACCTGGCATAAATCATCAACTCGAGTAAAGAAGGGCGTGTGTTGGAGCACCTGTCTAAAGTCATGTGATTCTAGCTTCTGGGTTGCCATGCTATGTTCGACTCATTGATAGAATACGCCGAGCAGAACTACGGCCCGGTATGCCCGTTACGCCACCACCCGGGTGCGCTGCTGCACCACAGAGGAACAGCCCGTCGATGGGTGTATCATACTGGGCAGAACCGTGAACGGGCCGCATCATGAACGATTGATCAATGCTCAGTTCTCCGTGATGCCAATGGCCTCCGGTAATATGATACTCATTCTCAATGTCTTCAGGGGTCAGCATCTGTGAAGCCGTGATCTGATCGGAGAATCCTGTGAAATACCCTCCTATCACTTCAACGACCCGCTTCAAAAATCCTTTCCTGCCTTGTTGCCATCCAGTCCTCAAGTGACGGGGCGCAAAACTCGCGTTGATTGACATCACGTGTTTATTGTCAGGGGCGAGCTCAGAATCACTGACGCTGGGAATTGTAAGCTCCAAAATTGGATTGGTTGAGAACTCACCATACTTCGCATGATTAAATGCATGCTCGACGTAATGCATATCAGGCGCAATGATCATTCTTTGATGAAGTTGTGTAGAGCTCAATCCTTTAATTTGAGGCATTTGATTCAACGTAAAATGAATTTTGGCCACATTACCATTAGTTCGGATGGAGTGAACACGATGTGCAAACATTGCATCCAAATGCTTTGTTCCTACGAGCTTGAGGAATGTTGTCTTGGCGTCCGCATTTGAAACGACAATTTCAGCCTCTATAGTTTCACCATTTTCGAGCACAATGCCCCTTGCACATCCGTCAAGGATTTTGACTTGACTAACCTTTGCGCCAGTACGAATTGAAACGCCAGCTTTTTCAGCAGCCTTTAAGAGCGCAAGGGTAATCTGTCCCATACCACCAGGAGGAAGCGTGGATGGGCCATAGATTTCACCCCGCAGACGTTGAAGGTAGGTTAGAACCGTTGTTGGTGTCCGCGGACCCATGTGATGGCCTAGACAAGCATCCATTGCAATCGCGCCCTTGATTCTTGCATCATCGAAATATTCATCTAATACATCATAAATATTGATACCGCCAAGCCTCATAAACTCTCGCATCGCGTTTCTGCCTAGGCCAAATCGTAGTTTCCAGCCGAGTTTAGCGAAGGTTAGCTTATCCTTGGAATCCATATCCTTAAGTCGAGGCGGCTTATTCATTATTAACGGTTCAAGGGCCTTTGCATACGAGTGAAAGGCCTGCTTGAAAGTCTTGTAGGCTGATGCGTCTTTTGCCGAAATTCCTTGTCCCGTCACGGCATTTACACCCAGGGTCACATGCAAACCACCCGGATCCAGTGAAATGGTTTCAACTGGTGTGCCCACATTTAGTCCAGCGGTATTGAGATCGAGTTCTTTTACAACCTCTGGACAAAGTGAGTGGAGGACATGCGCTAATCCCGAAACCTTGAACCCGTCTGCGAAGTTAATGGTCGAGGCTGCACCGCCAACAGAATCTCGAGCCTCTAGAATCTGCACAGGATAACCAGCTTTGGCTAAGTAGGTAGCACATACCAGGCCGTTGTGACCCCCACCAATCACGACAACCCATGGTTTAGTCATCTCCAAAATCCGCGGGCACTGTATTTGGTCTTCCCAGGTCCATCAGAATTTCTCGCGCAGCATTTGCACCGGGTGCGCCCATCACCCCACCGCCAGGATGAGTTGATGAACCACACATATACATATTTTTGACGGGCCCACGATACTGCGCATAACCTGGAAAGGGACGATTAAACATGAGCTGATCCAGGGTCAGTTCTCCCTGAAAAATATTACCTTCAGTCAAACCAGCTTCGGCCTCCAGTTCCTTAGGCGTTCTAATTTCCGCATGTAGAATGAGGTCTTTGAAGTTTGGGCTGTAGCTGGCGATTTGATCAATCACTGCCTGCCCGAATTGATCTCGCTTGAGGTCGGTCCATCCACCATTGACTTCAACAGGACAATATTGAACGAAGACACTCATCATGTGCTTACCAGGGGGGGCCAGGGTTGGGTCATATTGTGTCGGTATCAGGGTATCGACGTATGGATCCCGAGACCACCGATTATCCTTCCAGTCGTCGTAAGCACGCTCCAGCCGCTCAAGGCTATCGGTAAAGTGCATATGACCGAGCGTTAATGGTGAACCTTCGGGTAGGGCTGTAAATCTCGGCATGCCATCAAGAGCAATATTGACCTTGCCGGATGATCCTCGAATTTTGAAATTCTTCGCTCTGTGGTACAAGGACTCGGGCAGGTCCTTTTTGTCCATAATGTTAAGAAAAGTACGCTTGGCATCGAGATTGGAAACAACGGCTTTTGCTTTGATCTCTTCACCGGAGGCAAGCACAACACCGGTTGCCCTTCTGCCTTTCACATTGATACGGGTCACTTCAGCTTCCGTTCGATATTCACCACCTGCTGCCTTAAACGAAGAAGCGATGGCTTGTGATACGGACCCCATACCCCCTCTTGCGAAACCCCATGATCCTATATTGCCATCAACGTCACCCATTGCATGATGCAGGAGTATGTAGGCAGTTCCAGGTGAAAAAACACCCAGTCCAGTACCGATAATGCTTCCACCAGAGAAATGCGCAAGAATGACATCGCTTTCAAAGTACTCTTCCAGATATTCTGCTATTGACATGGTGAAGAAACGTATGAATTCGTAGATCTGGCTTTCGGTGAGGCTGTAGAAAGCCTTCAGGAGATAAGCAAATTCCATTGCATCCCTAGGTTTAAACGACGTTGGATCCGGCGGCGAACGCAAAAGAAATCCACGAATAAGACGACACCACTTCATCAAATCAGTATCGAAACGAATAGATGCGTCGGCATCACGCTTACTATGGCGAGCAATCTCCCGCCGTTTTACAGTGCTTTGATGATAACTGCCAAAATAGTCTCCATCCTGTTTGAAGGTTGTACTACCCTGAAGTGGAACGACTTCCAGCCCATGTCTGCCCAGGTCTAGAGCCTGGTAGATTTCAGGCCGAAACAAACTGCATACGTAGGAGCAGTTGGAATATTTCCAATCCGCATGAAGTTCGCGACTTACGGTTGCGCCGCCGATATATTCGTTCTTTTCCAGCACCAGGACATCCAAACCTGCTTTTGCAAGAAAAGCTCCATTGGTTAGTCCGTTATGCCCGGCACCTATGACGATGGCATCGTACTCTTTCATTCCGTAGATCAGTCTCCTTTTGATCCAGCTTTATTGTTCGATTAAAAACTGGAGGTTATTGCTAGTTTAACCGCAAAAATATAACACTGCCGTTTCTAAGAATCCTATGTGCCGATAGGCTTGCAAGCACCAGTAAAAAGGTCTCAAACTTAAATTCTATGCGCTTATCGGTTGAGATAAAGGATCTCTTTTTTTTGGCGCCTGGACAAGCTGGGTCAGATTGCTGGATTGACACAGTCCCAGTAGGAATCACATTCTCTAGCATTTGTGGTAAATCGTGTTTTCAAAAAGACCTTCGGATCCTGCTTATGGATGGCCAGTATTTTACAGATGCGCCAGGTCGCTGGAAGTTGAGACGCGTAGAAAGCACAGATCTTTTGTGTTGGAAACGGTAGCAACAGGATTCAACGCGGTCTGTCTTTGACCCTGGAACCTCAGGAAATCGACAGTCTCACAATGCTCAGGTAGAAAGTTTAGTTAATCGGACATCATCTAAGAATTGGGCAAGGGCTTTTCTTTTCGGTTCGTTATTTCCTCATGCTAGAATGGCCACAACTGATCGGGACGCTGAAAACTAGATATGCGCACTCAGATCGTGCCTGGGTTTCTCGCTAAAGTCTAATTTGATGAGGGTATCTATCTGTTCGAATTAATGTGGGTTTGGCCCCAAAATAGGAATTATGCCGGGAATCCACTGCGTTCT
>JAPKEK010000274.1 GCA_028822125.1 Pseudomonadales bacterium
CTTTTATCATTTGAGCGTCTTACTAATTTACCGGGTAATGCGCCGGTATGTTCTCCACTTTGAAAAATGATCTCTCCTGATTTGATAGTGATGTCATAACCATCTGCCTTTTGGACCAAACGGCGGCCCTGAGCTGGCAGGTCAAAAACTGCCTCGGGTCGATGTAAACGCAATGCGTCAAAGTTGATGACATTAATATCCGCTATCATACCTTCCCGGATCTGGCCCCGATCAAACATGCCGAAGGCATTGGCTGTATTGGAAGTCAATGATTTGACTATAAACTCAAGATCCAGTTTGTCACCTTTGGTTCGGTCTCTGCCCCAGTGAGTCATGATGAATGTGGGCATACCCGCATCAGCAATAACACCGCAGTGAGCGCCACCATCGCTTAAGCCAAACAGAACGTTAGGATGCTCAAGCAGTTTCTTCTGAGTATCCAGTGAATAATTCTGGTAGCCACCCAGGGGTTGGTAGAAAAGTTCTTTACCCTCATTTGCAACCAGTAAATCAAACATGACTTCCATGGCATCGATGCCTTTAGCCTTGGCAATTCCGGCGATGCTGGCTTCCGCGTCAGGTTCATAGTCAGGATTTTCACCCAGTGGAAATACCTGACTCATGAGACCGTCAAGATCCTGCATGAGGCCTGATTTAATCATGGATTCCTCGGCAAGAAGCTGCTTTTTTAGGTCTGGGTCAGAGAGTCGTTTGAGCAGGGCTGTATGGTCCAGGTCAGCGAGTTCTGAACGCCAGGTGGGGTGACCAATAAAAGCATGAAAGCTGGATTGTAAACCATGAAGTACACCTGTTGGCCTACCTGCGGCTTGAGGTCTGATTTCCCTGCCTTCTTTCCTGGCCTGTTCAGCAATCTTGTACATTTTACCGTTTTCATAAGCAGGGGCTGTGGTTGCAATCAGGGTGACAGTCAGGCCAGTCTGTTTTTGGAATTCGGTAACCCAGGCCCATTCTTTGTCATCGCCAAGGTGATCTGATACCAATTCAAAAACCGAGTTATTCAGGCCTTTCATCGCCATACCCAACGCCAACATTTCCTCATTTCCTGAAAAAGTGCCTGGCATATACTGGCCGCGTATATCTTTATGCAGCAGGGTTTTTGAACTGGAAAATCCCAGGGCACCGGCTTCCACGCCCTGTCGAACCAGGGTCGCCATTTCATCGACTTCTGCACGGGTGGGAGCATAGTCGGTGTTGCATCGTTCGCCCATGACGTAAGCACGGATAGCGCCGTGGGGAACCTGCGTTGCTACATCAATCGCCCGGGGGAAGGTGTCCAATGCATCCAGATATTCGGGGAAACTTTCCCACTGCCAGTTAATACCCTCAGACAAAGCAGCGCCGGGGATATCTTCTACGCCTTCCATGAGTTCGATGAGAAATTTACGATCCTGTTTTTTCACGGGTGCAAATCCCACACCGCAATTTCCCATGACCACAGTGGTGACACCGTGCCAGCTTGATGGTGCCAGTAAGGGATCCCAGGTTGCCTGGCCATCATAGTGAGTATGGATATCCACCCACCCCGGCGTAACCAGTTTGCCATGGGCATCAATCTCTTGCGTTGCGGCGTCCGTGATTTGGCCAATTTTGGCAATTACGCCGTCTTTTACCGCGATATCACCAGTGAAGCGGTCTTCACCGGTTCCATCAATGATTGTCCCATTACGGATGATTAAATCGTACATGGTGATGACCTCTTATGATTTTGTTGAACCGTACCGGTAATTCTTAGTAGCGTCTTACTTGGTAGCGTTTTATTTTATAGCTTCATACCTGGTAGTGCCTTAAAAGCCGGCTGGATTAGAAGATGTCCCCCGACTTACATAGAATAAACCTCTTGGGGCTAATTCAGCAAGGGGCGGTACACAGTTTGGCGCAGGTGCAGTCGGGGAGTTCAGGTCTAGCTTCACTGGCCTGGGTTGTCCTGTTGCCCAGCAAGAATCCGTTTTGGCAGGTTGATTCGGCTGTCATGCGATCCGTGAGTTGTATGAATTCACTTGCAGGTGAGAGAAGCCGTTACGGCGAGGTGACGGTAGGTAACAGTTTCCTGCGCAAGGCATTTCCTGGGCAAGGTTCTGTCTTGACAGGCCTTTGCATGCGCAGACTGGTTGTTGGCTTTCACTGACATCGTTTAGGTCAGATCCCAATTGAGCGCGTACCGGGCGATAGTTATCCGCGTTAGTAGCGGCGATTTGATCGTTGCCAGTAATCCTCGAGAAGGCCGTCATCAAATAGCTCACGATAGAATGAGTCAGGATCACAAAGCGAGGGGAAGCGCACTTTGGTCCCAGTTTCTTTGCGCCAGCGGGCTCGCTTTACCATCGGTTCATTGTAGTTGTCAGGGTCATGAATGGTCAGGATTCCCACCAGGCGTCCTTTATCATCGATGGAATATCGCTCAACGACGGTGGTGTTTTCTGAGATCGGGTCGCCCATCCATTCCCGGACTGTGGGTTGTAGATGAGTGGTTTCTACAACCAGTGTACTGCCTTGCCATTGGCCCGAGGAGAAACCCATGGGATACCAGCCCGTATATTCTGGAGGCTGCCTGCCATCGAGGTAAATCCGCCGCAAGGTAGAGCCGAGTGCGATGGTGATCTTATCGTTGTTTTGGAAGATCTCTGGTTCATTTCCCCGAAACCCCCAGCTGAGAACCAGGCCGGATGGCTGGCAGCGCTGGGCGGGAAGGTCCATGACGACATTGAAATCGGTTTTCCAGGCCTTTGCGGATGGGGTCAGGTCAGCTGTCCAGCGCCTGATTCCACCCACATCAATAACCCAGCTTCCGGACAGATCCGCGGGCTTCTGCGGAGTTTCCGGCTGACTGGCTAGATGTGGCGTTGCGCTCCAGGTTCCAGTCGGTGCTGGACAGGCCAGTGGCAGCCTTTTACAAAGAGACTTGATTTCTGGTGTTGGCTCGTCCTTGGGTCCGAATTTGCCCGACATTGTTCCGTCGGATAACCTGCCGCGAAGGGTTCTCTCGAAAGGCATTCCAGCAGCGGTACGGTCATCGATACCCATCTCGATATCCTGTCCGGTTATGGAAAGGCGAACGGGGCCACCTTCAGCATAAGCAATTAAACTATCTTGGCTGTCCCGAATCTCCAGTAAGCCTTCCATTGCGAAACCGCGTTGAATGAGGGTCAGGTCCCACTTGCCGGCGAAACTGTCGTTAGCCCCAAGTTGCATGGATAAACTAAGCAGCACGCCGATGGTGGTTAACAGTTTCATTAGTTACCTACCTTATTCTCTAGAATCGAACCGTCCTCGCGAACAATAGTCCGAATGAACATCTTAGCTGAACCATCGTGAGTTGGGTCACCGCTCATGGTCACTTTTTCACCGATTTCGAGCGTGTCGCGAACCCAGCCACGACGCCTGAGGGCAATCGGGTTATGGCCATGAGTATTCCATTTTACTTTCTCGCCATCTTTATCGATGACTTCGACGAAGATGCGAATGTGGGGTGACTTAAACCAGACATCTGTGATAATTCCCTCGATTGTTACCGACTTGTTGATGTCAAAGGCCGCGAAAACAGAATGGTGGGCCTGGCTTTGTCCTGACGTAATCATGATTGTGAATACCGTGATCACGGTCAAAAATAAAATCTTCATATTGAGGTTCCCCGATGGTATTCAGTCCATGTAAACATAAGTTGCGAAGCTGCAATAACTAAAAAAATTAGCCCTGGGTTGTTAATATTATCTTTGAAATAACGTTCTCGCTTTAGGGGCTTCCAGATTTCCGGAGGCCCTGGTACCCGGTAGGCCGCTTCTGCCAATTCAGAACCCAGGCAACCTACTATAAATTGTCATTGCCAAGATTGCACATCCAGCATATGAACAAAACCAAGTTGAATAAAACACTTTACACTTGGCAGAGCAAGATAGCGCTTATAATTTGATGTGTGGAAAGCGCCCGAGCCAGACAATGATCAGGCGCTAAAAACTAAAGCCGGCAGTCTGCTTTTTTACGGGGAGATGCTTTAAGTCCACTTATTTGGAACAAACGCGAAAGTGCCCGTTAAGGCGTCAAGGTTTGTCCAGGCTGGACCGAATCATGTCGTCTGCCATAAAGATGATGCCCTGGGTTTTACTCTGCAGCTGGCATGCATCGAACAGCCGATCGAATACAGTCTGTTTTTTGTCGCGATCGGCAATCACGGTTATTATTGCGGCTTCGCCAAATTTACCGAACTGACGGTCTTCAAATAGATCATTTGAGCGGCCGGATTCGATGAAAATGGTGATGACGCCAGCGATTCCATCCAGTTCATCTATGACCGCTGGGCCACAGTCTTTATGGACCAGAGCACCGATCTCAATGGTCATGACTGTCGCCCTCTGGCAGGGTCACCAGAATGTCCGCTGGGATGTAGGTTGCCACGCGGTCGAGTTTGGTCATATACATGATGCCCTTGCCGGGGGTGTCGAGATTGCCAGTAAGGTACATGGCCTCAAAAACCAGGTTAGCCTGGTCTTCAGATACAATAATGCGAATGACTTCTTTCTGTTCGTCTATGGTTACTCCCAGGAGCCCCATGCGTTCGCGTATTCCGGTTCCCCTTGCATAACTGATGGTAGCGCCATTGGCGCCACTGTTCTTAGCTGCTTCTAACACTTCTTCGGCAAGATCAGTCTGAAGCACACAGGTAATTAAGCAAGCATCAGTTAGATAAGTTATATTTCTCTCTGACATAAAAGTTTCCTCAGGCGTACGCGTTTCAACCCTGCCCGGCAGTTCGATGATTAAATTTAATGTATAAGCCGGTCACTAATACAGCGATGAT
>JAPKEK010000275.1 GCA_028822125.1 Pseudomonadales bacterium
GCTAAGCTCACGGCCTGATTGGTTGACAATCTCATAACAAATGACCTGAACAGCCATGGCAAGATTAAGCGAACTGTAGGCATCACCCGTAGGAATATTGACATGGTAATGACAATTCTGCAGTTCTTCATTCTTTAGGCCTCGATCCTCTCGGCCAAACACAATCGCCGTCTCTGCTCCTATATCGCTCATCTGCAGCGCCTTGTTTGCACAGATCACAGGATCGATCATTGGCCAGGGGATTTTCCGTTCCCGGGCAGAGGTGCCTATCACCAGCTCACATTCTGATATGGCATCCTCAAGACTGCTGCATACCACGGCACCTTCAAGTACGTCCGCAGCACTGACAGCCCTAAAGGTCGACTGTTGACTTGGAAATTCCGAAGGGTTTACGAGATACAGACGGGTTAACCCCATATTTTTCATGGCCCGAGCGGCGGCCCCCACATTCCCGGGATGAGAGGTTTCTACCAGTACGATACGGATTTTTGGGAATAGCAGTGCTTCGGTCATATCTAAATTTCCAAGAGAAAATTACAGGTGAATTAGCTTACGATCTGTTACTATTTCGCCTCTTTCTAGTTTGACTCCCAGTATCCATGGAACCAATGGTTAATATAGTGCTCCGCGGGGCAAGAGATGCAGCGACTCACGTTGCCCGAGCATTCGACCGTCCAGACCTCATTAAAATCAGCCAGAAAGGCCATAATGATTTTGTGACAAACATTGATCGAGATGCTGAGACAATTATAGCAGAATCCATTAGCAGGACCTTTCCTGATCATCGCATTACTGGCGAAGAGGGAGGGCTAATCACCAGCCCGGAGAAAGCCGAATTCGAATGGATCATAGACCCCATTGACGGCACCACAAATTTCATTCGACAGATCCCTCATTTCTGTATTTCAATTGCCTGCCGGCACAATGAAGTGCTCGAACATGCCATTATAATCGATCCGATCCGGCAGGAAGAATTCATTGCATCCAAAGGTCAAAGCAGCAGGCTGAATGGTAAAAAAACCCGGGTCTCTCAACTTGAATTACTGGACGGCGCGGTGATTGCCACGGGGGGACGCTTCCCGCAGCAGGCTATACCCGCCCAGGCAACATTAATTCAGGAACTGATGACTAGAAAATGTTCAATTCGACAGCCCGGCAGTGCAGCTCTCGAACTCGCCTATGTGGCAGCAGGTCGACTGGACGGCATGTGGATGAAAAACCTCAAAATCTGGGATATGGCTGCGGGGGCCTTACTGGTACAAGAGGCAGGTGGCCTGCTCGGTGATTTTGATGGAAAGCTCGATCACCTGAAAAATGGCGATCTCATCGCTGCCAGTCCAAAAATATTCAAGAGTTTAAGTCCTTTAATCAAACAGAACCTGGGCCACTAACTTGATCACCTGTTGCTACGGGAAGCAGTAGACAAAGCAAAGCAGTTATTCCAATTCAGCGCCTTCTTTCACGGGCACCAGCAAGTCATCTCGATCCAATTTCAGCGCCAGTAAGGTATTTGCAGCAACATAGATCGATGAATAGGTACCCACTACGACGCCTATAATAAGTGCCTTTGCGAAACCACTAATTAACTCACCGCCAAGAATCAGCAAAGCAAAAAGAACCAGTAGGGTCGTGAATGATGTAATCAGGGTTCTACCGAGGGTCTGGTTCAGCGAGATGTTAATAATCTCCTCGGGACTCCCCCGGCGTAGCTTTCTGAAATTTTCCCGGATCCGGTCGGAAACCACGATGGTGTCATTCAACGAATAACCGATCACCGCAAGTAGCGCGGCTAATACGGTTAAGTCAAATTCCCATCGAATGATTGAAAAAACACCCAGTGTGATGGCCACATCGTGAAAAAGCGCCAGCACAGCGCCGAGCGCAAACTTGAGTTGGAAACGAAAAGAAACGTACAGCAAAACCATACCCAGGGCGGCTAACAAACCAAGCCCCCCTTGATTGGTCAATTCTTCGCCAACGGCCGGCCCTACAAATTCTGCTCTTCTCAGTACCAATTGGTTACTCGTTCCTGCCTGCAATGCAACCAGAAGACCATCACCCAATCGGGCATTGTCCTTGTCCGATAGATTTTTCTGCGGTGGCATACGTACCAGAATATCTCGATCAGATCCAAAATACTGCACCACATGACCGCTATACCCTGCCTGGTCCAACTCAGCACGAATCTCCTCTGGGAAAGCCGCTGCCTCATAGGTCACCTCAACCAGTGTGCCACCCGTAAAATCAAGACCCCACTCCAAGGAACGCAATACTATGCTACTGATGGATACTATGAGCAATAGAATCGAAGCAATCGCCGCCTGCTTACGATAAGACATGAAATCAAAGTTGTAAGCCTTAGCCATCAGATCAGTAACCTTTTAATGTTCCGGCCACCATACATCAAATTAACCACTGCCCGGGTGCCCATAACAGCGGTAAACATCGAAGTCATAATACCTATGGAGAGTGTTATAGCGAAGCCCTTCACCGGGCCGGTGCCTATGCTGTAGAGGATAGTAGCCACAAGCAAGGTCGTCAGGTTGGCGTCCAGAATTGTTACGAATGCGCGATCGAAACCCGCGTTAATCGCCATCTGCGGCGTCATCCTATTGCCCAGTTCCTCCTTGATTCTGGAAAAAATCAAGACATTGGCATCCACCGCCATACCCACTGTCAGTACGATTCCGGCAATGCCCGGCAATGTTAAAGTCGCGGATATACTGGACATAACGGCGACCAGCAAAACAAGATTAGAAATCAGGGCAATATTCGCTGCGATACCAAAGACTTTGTAAAAGACCAACATAAACAAAACCACCAAGCCAAAACCAACCACGACCGAAGTCGCACCCAGCTCAATATTTTCCTTACCCAGGCTCGCACCCACCGTTCTTTCTTCTACTATGAACATATCAGCTGCCAGAGCACCCGCACGCAGCAGCAGGGCCAGTTCGCGAGCTTCTCCGGACTGCAAGCCGGTAATCCTGAAGGCAACCCCAAGCGCTGCCTGAACTGTTGCCAGGGATATAATCTTCTTTTCAACATAAGGCTCCGAGATCTTCACCTCCTGCCCAGCAACCATTTCGTAGCGATCACGCGTCTTTGTTTCTATAAATATGACAGCCATGCGCCGACCAATATTATAACGAGTCGCCCGGTGCATCAGTTCCCCGCCTTCGCTATCGAGGGTAATATTGGCTTGAGGTAGCCCGGTATCAGCATCAAATCCAACTTGAGCGTCAAACACACGCTCTCCCCGCAGAATCAGGTCTCGCTCCACCCGAACTGACCTCCCGCCATAATCAAAGGGTAATATCGTTGACTTCGATGCCCCCGGTTTAGCCTCCATTCTGAATTCCAACGTGGCCACCTTGCCGAGGATCTTCTTGGCTTCAGCGGTATCCTGAACACCGGGCAGGTCCACGACGATACGTTGTCGGCCCAGCCGCTGCACCAGTGGCTCAGCGACGCCAAGCTCATTGACCCTGTTTCTGATTGTTTGCAGGTTCTGCTGGACTGCAAAGTCTTCTATTTCACGAATGGCTGCATTATTCATGGTCAGCAGCAGATCAAACGCCTGGTCTTCTGCGGTTGTGATAGCGAACTGCTGATAAGCTGGTTCTATCTGTTGCTTGGCCTTAAATCTTAACTCGGCACTAGCAAAGGAAATCCTGAGAGTTTGGCCATTGACGATATCACTACTCTCGTAGCGCACCCGTTCTTCGCCGGTTCTAAGCGCTCGCTTGATGTCCTGCTGCATACCTTCAAGCCGCTCTGCAACCGCCCGTTCGGTATCAACTTCCATCAAAAAATGCACACCTCCACGCAGATCTAACCCGTACTTCATGGGTTCTGCACCAATCTTGCGAAGCCAGTCTGGTGTGGTTGGTGCCGAATTCAATGCCACGATATAAGTATCAGAAAGATCATGCAGCGATCTTTGTATGATCGCCTGGCCCTGCAACTGATCATCCGCCGTTGGAAATCGTATGAGACCGCTTGCCGAGGTTAATTCGGACGAGGTGAATGAAACTGCCGCATGCGCCAGGCTGTCAACTGCAACCGCCAACTCCCGCTGGGTGATTGCAATCTCGCTTCTTTCATTAGAAATCTGGACGGCGAAATCCGGTGGGTAAGCATTAGGCAAAGCATAAATAACCCCGAACAACAAGGCGCTCAGGACCAGCAAATTTTTCCACAATGGATATCGGTTCAACACAGGCAAGATCCAGTAATACTATCAATAAAATTCAAATGGATTTTATTGTTCCCTTAGGTAAAGCCGCCGTCACCGCACTTTTTTGAAGTTTGAGTTCCACCTTGTCCGAAACCTCAAAAACGATGAACTGTTCTTCTACTTTTGTTATTTTACCAACTAATCCACCGCTGGAGATAATCTCATCTCCCTTAGCAAGATTAGCGATCAACTCCCTGTGTTCCTTGGCGCGTTTACTCTGTGGTCGCCAGAGCATGAAATAGAAAACAAGGGCAAAGGCAACCAGGATAAATATATCCAGACCCGGTATGAAACTCCCCCCATCAGCGGCATGAGCACTGGGAATCAACCATTCAAGCATAGGACTCTCTCTTTCAGGAACTGCCACAGTATTGCAGTCATCATTTCAGATGAGCTGTATTGTCCAGATTACAACCCCAGACGCAATCACTCCTTCATCGAAGTAGGGAATTATAGGCGAACTTCGGCGATAACTGGCTCTTCCTGCCAATCCTGGTAGATCTCCCTGGCCAATCTATCGAAGCTTTGTGCCCTAATTGCCTGGCGCATCAAA
>JAPKEK010000276.1 GCA_028822125.1 Pseudomonadales bacterium
CCCATAGTCTGGGAGACAATAGAGCGGATAATAGAAAAAGAAAAGCCCGATGCGCTGTTACCAACCATGGGTGGTCAGACGGCCCTTAATTGTGCTCTGGATCTTTCCAGGGAGGGGATCCTTGAAAAGTATAATGTTGAGTTAATCGGCGCGACCAAGGAGGCCATCGACAGGGCTGAAGACAGGCAGTTGTTCGACCAAGTAATGAAGTCCATTGGATTGGAGACGCCACGTAGTGCAATAGCGCATTCTCTGGAAGAAGCCAGGCAGGTACAAGGCCAGCTTGGCTTCCCCTGTGTTATTCGGCCCAGTTTTACCATGGGCGGTAGTGGTGGCGGTATTGCTTACAATCAACAAGAATTTGCTGAAATTTGTACCAGGGGGTTGGATTTATCACCCACTAGTGAGTTGTTGATAGACGAATCCCTGCTCGGCTGGAAAGAGTTTGAAATGGAGGTTGTTAGGGACAAGCAGGACAATTGCATTATTGTTTGTTCGATCGAAAATTTTGACCCGATGGGTGTTCATACCGGTGATTCAATCACGGTTGCACCTGCTCAGACACTCACCGACAAAGAATATCAGATCATGCGGAATGCCTCAGTCGCTGTTTTGCGGGCCATCGGTGTGGAGACGGGAGGTTCGAACGTACAGTTTGCGGTGCATCCGGAAACCGGAAAGCTGGTGGTTATCGAAATGAACCCGAGGGTATCCAGGTCTTCGGCGTTGGCTTCAAAGGCAACCGGCTTCCCCATTGCTCGAGTGGCAACTAAATTAGCCATTGGGTACACCCTGGATGAGTTGTCAAATGAAATTACGGGTGGTGTTACGCCCGCGTCTTTCGAGCCGTCGATTGACTACATTGTTACCAAGATCCCACGATTTACTTTTGAGAAATTCCCGCAGGCGGATAATACCCTCACCACCCAGATGAAGTCAGTGGGCGAGGTAATGGCGATTGGTCGGACTTTTCAGGAATCCTTGCAGAAGGCACTTCGTGGTCTGGAAATCGGTATTTCAGGCTTTACACCGGCTATCAGCCCAGAAGATTCCGATGTCAGAGCGGTTATTCAAAAAGAGCTGAGGGTTCCAGGAGCGGAGCGGATCCTGTTTATTGGCGATGCAATACGTCTGGGGATGAGTATTCAGGAAATTAACGGTTTGAGCGGCATTGATTTGTGGTTCCTGGTACAGATTGAAGATCTTATTAGAACAGAAACCGTGCTGTCTGGAACTGCTCTGGAAGATACTTCCAGGGAATCCCTGTTGCAATTGAAGCGGCGAGGATTTTCCGATATTCGCCTGGCACAATTGTTTCAGGTCTCTGAAAGCAGCATGAGAGCCTATCGGCTGGCAATGGATATCAAGCCGGTTTATAAGCGAGTAGACAGTTGTGCTGCAGAGTTTGCATCGTCGACAGCCTATATGTATTCAACCTATGAAAACGAGTGTGAGGCACAGCCCACTGATCGAAAAAAAATTATGGTACTCGGCGGCGGCCCTAACCGAATTGGGCAAGGAATTGAATTTGATTACTGTTGTGTCCATGCAGCGCTTGCCTTGCGCGAAGACGGTTATGAAACGATTATGGTCAACTGTAATCCCGAAACAGTGTCTACTGATTTTGATATTTCAGATCGACTATATTTTGAACCTTTGACACTTGAAGATGTCCTCGCCATTGTCGAGGTCGAAAATCCCAGCGGCGTGATCGTGCAGTTTGGCGGGCAGACACCGTTGAATCTGGCTGCCGCATTAGCGGAGGCGGGCGTGCCAATCATTGGTACTTCTCCTGATGCCATTGACCAGGCAGAAGACCGTGAACGATTCCAGCAGATGATTCATAAACTTGGCTTGCTTCAACCCGCCAATCGGATTATCAGAAATGTCGATGAAGGATTAGCTGCTGCAGAAGAGATTGGTTATCCACTTGTTGTTCGCCCGTCATATGTACTGGGTGGTCGAGCCATGGATATTGTATATCAGGCCAGTGAACTTGAGAAATATCTTAAACAGGCGGTCATAGTTTCAGATGATTCTCCTGTGTTACTTGATCGTTTTTTAGATCAGGCCATCGAAGTTGATGTTGATGCCGTATGCGATGGTGAGCGCGTTGTAATTGGCGCTGTGATGGAACACATTGAACAGGCAGGTGTTCATTCCGGCGATTCTGCCTGCTCCCTGCCACCTTACAGCCTGGACTCGAGCGTTATTTATGAAATGTCAGAACAGGTAAAAGCCATGGCTCAGGAGCTAGGCGTTATAGGTTTGATGAATGTGCAGCTTGCTCTTCAAGGTGACCAGATATTTATTCTGGAAGTGAACCCCCGAGCATCCCGCACGGTCCCGTTTGTTTCTAAATCCATCGGTCGATCTCTGGCTAAAATTGCAGCGCGTTGTATGGCGGGGACAAGTCTTGAAGCGCAGGATTTTACTGTGGGGATACTACCTGGGTATTTCAATGTAAAGGAGGCGGTATTTCCTTTTGGGAAATTCCCTGGAGTTGATCCGATTCTCGGCCCAGAGATGAAATCGACAGGTGAAGTCATGGGCATCGGCCAGACTTTTGCCGAAGCCTATGGCAAGGCCCAGATAGCAGCAGATGATAAGATTCCTTCTTCTGGGCAGGTTTTTTTGAGCATTAGAGATCCTGACAAGGATCAGCTAGCTGACATGGCTGTCGAATTATTAGATCTGGGATTTAAATTGATAGCAACCAGAGGAACTGCTAAAACCCTGGAGGAAGCAGGTCTTCCAGTGAAAACAGTGAATAAGGTTATTGAGGGAAGGCCCAATGTCACTGATTTGATTAAGAATGGAGAAATTGACTTTATTATCAATACCACGGAAGGTAAGCAGGCGATAGCTGATTCTTTTACCATAAGGAGGACAGCGCTTCAGCATAAGGTGTGTTATACGACAACCATGGCTGGGGGCCGGGCAAGTATAGAAGCACTCCGCCATGATGCTGAAATGGAAGTATACTGTCTGCAGGAATTACACGATACTTTGTAGTTGGCCTGTATTGCGATGCCAGGCAGCTTAGCAAAGAAAGAGACGCAGACATGGAAAAGATACCAATGACATTGGCTGGCGCTGAGGCACTCAGGGCTGAACTCACCCGATTGATGTCCACCGAGCGGCCAAGAATTGTTCAGGCTATATCAGAGGCCTTGGAGCAGGGAGATCTGAGGGAAAATGCCGAATTCCAATATGCCAAGGAAGAGCAATCCTTTATTGAAGGTAGGATTGCTGAAATCGCGGGAAAGCTGGGTTCAGCTCAGATCATTGATGTCACTGAAATTACATCTACCGGTAAAGTCGTTTTTGGTACCACGGTAACATTACTTAACCTGGATACCGATGCAGAGGTCGTCTATCAGATTGTCGGTGACGATGAGTCAGATATTAAAGAAAATAAAATATCTGTGTGCTCACCTGTTGCTCGAAGCCTGATTGGTAAACAAATCGATGATGTCGCCGTAGTGCAGACCCCTTCTGGGAGAATCGAATATGAGATATGCCGTGTGCAGCACATCTGAGCAAACGCTGAATCAGCTGTGGCGCGATAGATTGGAGAGGTGCGCTTTTAGTTCAAGTGCTTTCTTGTAAATTAAAGCGGTTCCACCCGTTGCCTGGACCTTGATGGCAGCAGCACTTTCGATTATTGCGGCCAGTGTAGATACTCTTTGTTCACGGTCTCCGTTGATTCGCACCTTGATGAGCTCGTGATCTGCCAGTGCTCTTTCTATCTCAGCCAGCACGGATTCAGACAAGCCGTTACCGGCGATAGTAACAACAGGTTTTAAATGATGGCCAATGGCCCGGAATTTTTTTTTGTCTTGTTGGCTTAACATGACGTGCTATAGATTAAAGAACGTCATTGTACGTTAGCCCAGACCCTAAATCTAATTGAATATGAAAAGATCAAAGACCAGTCAAAGATGGCTCAAGCAGCATGCGCAGGATCCTTATGTGAAAAAGGCCCGAGCTGAAGGTTACCGTTCACGCGCAAGCTATAAACTGCTGGAAATTAACGATCGCCTTAATTTGTTTCGACCAGGACAGATCATTGTTGATCTTGGAGCTGCACCGGGTGGCTGGTCTCAGGTGGCCGAAAGATGCGCCCGACCTGCAGGCCGAATAATAGCCCTGGATCTTCTCGAGATGGAGGCTATACCAGGGGTTGAAGTCATCCGTGGTGATTTCACCAGTGACGACGTTTATGCGGGTTTGCAGGAAGCTTTGCGAGGATGCGCCGTTGACCTTGTAATTTCTGATATGGCCCCCAATTTAAGTGGTATGAAGCACATTGATTTGCCAAGATCTGTATTTTTAGTGGAGCTCGCACTGGATTTTGCCGATAAAGTCTTAGCAAAGGGTGGTATTGTAGTGACCAAAGTCTTCGAAGGTGAAGGAATTGATGACTTAAGGAATCAGATTCGCAGTCGCTATACTCGATTGGTGAATATGAAACCCAAGGCATCTCGAGGGCGATCGAGAGAATTGTATCTGGTGGGAATTGGACACAAATAGTTCCCATTCTCCGAACAGGGTAACGGTTATAGAGACTGACAAAACAGACCGGTTTAGCAGAATAATCGTTAACGAGCGCTTCAGGCGCTGAGTAGTATAGAAGAGGAATTGAATTGTGAATGATATGACTAAAAATCTCCTGCTCTGGCTGGTGATAGCGGCAGTTCTGCTCACTGTCTTTCAAAATTTCAGCGTCAATAAGAACCCTGAAGAAGTGAAATATTCCACTTTCCTCGAGTTGGTGAAGCGCAATCAGG
>JAPKEK010000277.1 GCA_028822125.1 Pseudomonadales bacterium
GTGCAAAGCAGTCAGTCCCAGGCAAAGTTCTTTCATAGGCTCGGACAGTTCATTGTAGGCTTGATAAAGATTGGCCCACATGGTGTCGCCGCCAACCTCGGGACAGGTGACCATGTGCAGGATGGACATCAGAGCAGGCCGATCCTGAAAGGTTATATCGGTATGCCACTCGTCTGCAATACCCCCTTTGCTGGCCACTAATTTGAATATTTTAGTATGGGTGCCGGTCTCGCTCTGGAGGTTTGGGTGCCCTTCCAGAGGGCCGAAGTTTTCGCCAAATGCGACGTGTTCTTCAACAGAAGGGCTTTGTCCAGGGAAAAACAGAACCTGGTGCTGCATCAGCAGTTCTTTGATAGTCGCGATTTCATGCTGAGCAAGCGTTGCCAGTTTAAAGCCACTCACTTCTGCTCCCAGTGAACCGGATAACCGTTTTACAGTCCAATCTGGCGGTGCAATTAAGGCGTTCATTTTGGTAAACTCGTTTTATTAAAGGATAGATTATAAACGAACCAGGGACTAATGATAACTTACTGCTGCTAGTTCAGGCTGATATGGCCTGGGTTGCGTGGCGGCTGAGTTGGGCAGTCGATATCGGAAACAATCATCTATGAAGGGAATCTGGTTAGAAAAAGGAGAGCTAAGCTACCAGGATAGCTTGCCTATGCCTGCTTGTGGTAGCGAAGAACTATTAGTAAAGGTGAAATATGCAGGCATTTGCGGAACCGATATTGAGCTCCAGCGGGGTTATTACACTTTCGAGGGTATCCCGGGGCATGAATTTGTAGGCGAGATCACGACAGGGCCGCGCCGGGGCCAGCGTGTTGTTGCTGACATTAATTTAGGCTGCGGTAACTGTCTGCACTGCCGGCAGAACCTGCATCGGCATTGCCTAGATAGGAAGGTGATTGGAATCAAAAACCGACCCGGTGCTTTTGCTGAGTTTTTGGCAGTTCCCGAAAGCAACCTGTTGACGATTCCTGATAGCTTGCCGGACTCCCTGGCCGTGCTGACTGAACCGACAGCTGCTGCGTTTGAAATACTGGAACAGCTGGCAGATCAAATTCCTGAACGTGTTCTGGTTGTCGGTGCGGGTCGGCTGGGATTGCTTGTGGCTCATGTGCTGTCATCAGCGGGCAGCGAAGTCACTTTGCTGATGAGAAATCAAGAGCGGTTGCAACACATCCAAGATAGCAGCATTAGTGTCAAGACTGACATCGGCGAGATTCGCTATTCGCTGTCAGTAGATTGTACAGGGAGTCCGGCGGGCTTTGCTGCTGCTCTGGCGAGCCTTGAGCCCAGAGGCACTCTGGTGCTGAAGAGCACGTTTCCCGAACTGAGCCAATTTGACCTGGGCACGGTCATGGTAAACGAGATCCGCCTGCTCGGGTCACGTTGTGGGCCCATGCAGCGGGCCATTGACTGGCTTAATGGCGGGCATTTTGAGTTGCCCAGCATAGCCAGCCTCGGCTTCGAAGCCTGTGAGCAAGCCTTCCGGCTTGTCGATGATCCAACGGTTTATAAAGTACTGTTACACCCCTAGCCGTCCTTCCATCTTCCTAGCCATCCTTGAGGCCTTCGTTCAGGGGCCGGTAAAGAATTGTGCAGGTCCTGGTGGTGGTTATTGTGTTCCTTCCTCGGTTACCACTATCACCGGTGGGCTGCCTCCGCCCTGGGGATCCCGGATGAGAATGCGATATAGGTGACCAGCATCCATTTGCACTGTTTCCGGGCCAGCCAGTATCGTTTTATCAGATGGACCGGTTACGACGATATCGTAGGTATCAGCTTCGACGGTGAACCCGGCGACGGTAAGTGGGTTGATGTCGTTGCCATTGGGATTCAGGTTAGTAATTGATTCACCCTGTTTTACGAGATAGACATCAAGCAGATCAGATGAAGGCGCACTTTGGATTATGTTCAGTTGGGCAAGGTTTTCTATGGTTCGGTGATTATCTATCAGCAGTAAAGGACTGATTGCATCAGCAAGCCCGGTTACATAAAGAGAATGATACTCGCCACTGTAAACGAAGGTAGTCTCGTCCAGCAGAATATTTTCCGGATCGTTTGCAGTGGTTACTTTGATCAGGTAACTGCCAGTGTTTAATGCCATGTAAGGTGCCTGGTCAGTGAACAATAAGTCTTCGCTTATCAACTCCTCGTTTGAGTAGATGTCTACCGCAGTTTGATCAGGGACTAGATTGATCAGTCTGAGGGCGGCTTGCAGGTTTTCTTCTGGGAAGGTGAATGCAGCAGAACTATTGACCAGCAATGCTCTTGTTTTTCCGGGATCAGGGCCGTGATGATCCAGTACAATTATCAACGATCGGGTCGCAGCAGTCGCCTGAAAGGTGCCAGATTGCCAGAGGGAACTCATTGCTGCGGTGTTCATGGCGCTTAGACTATACGGATTGTCAGTCATTACAGTGATGGCTAGTGTGGGTGTGTCTGTACTCGCCTGGATTGCCCATACATCGCCCGTGCCATAGTTGTCGTCACTGTCGGTGTAGGCGTCATTGGCAACTGCGATGCCGAAGTTGCCATTGTGTTCCGGCGTTGGCGTAAACATCGCCGTGTAGGTCAGGCCCTCATCACTGCTGTTAATCGCATCCAGTGTGCCACCGGACACCGTGATATCACTATCGGCAAAGCCCAAAGTCGTTTCACTGAATGTGAAGGTGATTGTCGCCGTCTCGCCTGCAGCGAAGTCCGCAGGACTCGATGTAATCGTCATTCTCGGCGTAGCCGTGCTTTCCTGGATTGTTAAAGTATCACCCAGACCGGGATTACCATCACTGTCTGCATAGGCGTCATTGACAACCGAAATACTGATATTCCCATCGTATTCGTCGTTTGGTGTGAACGTCGCGGTGTAGCTCGTGCCAACCTCGCCGGTGCTGATATTGCTCAGCGTACCACTCGACACAACAATGTCATCGTCCGCGAAGCCGGTCACCGCTTCACTGAACGAGAAGGTGATTATCAAAGTCTTTCCTGTAACCACTGAAACATAGGGTGAACTGGTATACTTGGATATATTGACGACGGTATCCGAATCGGTAAGATCATCAGTTAGCGTCAGTTGAATTTCTTCGGGACCTTTTGCGGCAGCATGAACAAAAGAAAACTCTGCATTAGTCTCGTTTTCGGTACTATCACCCCGAAGTTCATTAACCTGGATAATCTCAGGTTCGGCCATGGTGCCGGTTATAATCAGTGTAATCAGCTGGTTCTGAGGGACTAACACGTCAATAGTGGTTAATTCGGTTAACTTGTTTTGTTCGACAAAACTGATGGTTGTCTCTCTGGACAGATCCGGTATGACTCTGGTGATTGCACCAGATTCACCATAGTTGATCTGACCGAGGGATTGTTTGCCGAATTCGGCGACTAATAGTGGTGCATCTGGGACGGCATGAATGACTCTAACAAGGCCCGACGGAGAGGCTGCATGCTTATCAAAGCCCGGATCACTGCCGCAGCCTGACAGGCCCAGTACAGACAATAAGACGATAATTGTGAATAAAGTAGTTTTCATAGTTGGGGATGAATCAATGATGCCGCAACAATAATAGAAATTGGCAGCAGATTCCAGTGAAATAGCGTGTAAAGCTACGTTAGCGGATACGGTGGAAGGATATAATGCCAGCAGTTACCGCTACATTGAGAGAATCCACTGCATTAGCCATGGGTATACCCAGTAATTGGTCACAGGCGGCCTGCAATTCTGCTGAAAGACCTTCAGATTCATTTCCCAGTATCATGATTTTAGGCGTGTCACTGTCAAGTTCATTCAATCGAAGCCGTCCATCTGCACTTAGCCCTATCAATTGATAGCCTTTCTCTTGTAGCGCCAGGGCACCATCTAAGCTGGTCTTGCACCGATAGATGTCGGTTTTCAGCAGACATCCGGCACTGGCTTTATAGACAAGGGGGTCGATCGTTGCGCAGCCCTGGGTAGGAAGGATCAGACCAGCCAAGGGTGATGCTGCAATGCTTCTTATAATCATGCCGAGATTTTGCGGATTGGTGATTCGATCGACCAGTATGAATTCGGCTCCCGGTTTAAGATCAGACCTTATTAAGTGTTCCAGTTTGCGATAGTGTGGTGCGATGAGGTCAATTGCGACGCCTTGATCCTGTCGGGCATTTCTGGATATATGTGACAAGTTCTTTTTATTGTGAATACGTATTTCAATGTTTCGCGAGGTTGCTAGTTGCTTTATTTCCGAGATTATCGGGGCTGACTTGTTGCTGGTTGCAAGGTGCAGGCGAAATACCTTCAAGTCGGTGTTCTTGAGTATTTCCAGGGTCGTTTTACGACCGTACAGAGTGATCATGTCATCGAATAGTTCGCGCTGTTGTGCCCAGGTTGATTCAGTCATTAGCTTTCTGCGTAGACAGGCACAGGGTCATCCTGCTCTCCTACAATGGTGTGTCTATGTGGTTTTTTTAATCGCTCGGAAACGCTCTTGGTCTAAAGCAGCTCTGACAATTTTCCGGCAATCTCTTCTGGTGACGTGCGAGGGTCGAAACGGGCAACAACCTTTCCGTCTCGGTTGACCAGGAATTTAGTAAAATTCCAGCCGATATCACCCGGTTGTTCTCGTTTGAGTAGACTAAATAGAGGGCTCTCATCATCACCATTCACATCGGTTTTCGAAAACATGGGAAAGCTTACATTGTATTTTGACCTGGCAAAATCGAGAATTTCTGCATTGCTGCCAGGTTCTTGAGCGCCGAATTG
>JAPKEK010000278.1 GCA_028822125.1 Pseudomonadales bacterium
CTCGGCTGATCTGAGTTTGGCCCTGATTAGTTTAAACGCCTTCGCCTACGACGATTCTTTGCTTGATGTTGTAGCAGCAGCCGTTGAAGAACAGAACCTGAGTGAAGTAGCCCGTATTCACGAATTGCTGGCATTGCCTCATCAGGGGATGTCAGAACGGTTTGCGCTGTGCAGCTTCCATTTCTCCAAATGGTAGTGCCGGGGTCACCGAGACAAGCCCTGGACTGATAATAAAATGCGAGTGTGTTGCTGATATTTGTTAACAGTGCTTGAGTCGAAGGCGAACATCGGATAAAAACGGGTCATGATTGGTATAGGTATAGATTTTGGTACTTCAAATTCGACCGCAGCTAGCTTTGACGGCGATGTCGTTGCGTTCGTTGAACTGGAGGATCTATCAGAGGTGATGCCCACAGCGCTGCATCTCAACCAGGCGCTAATTACCAAGACGGGCCTGGCGGCAGTTTCTCAATATATCAATGAGAATCAGGATCGCATCGTTGAATTCACCCCGGAGATAATTGCCAAGTCTGGGCTGCTGACTGAGGAGCAGAATCTCGACGATCCCACCAGTAAAGCAGAAGTTAGAACAGAAAATGTTTATGGTGCAGCACTGGTTGATCGAGGTTTACCCGGCCGATTATTTCGTGGTGTGAAACGATTGCTGGGTAATGCGGATATAAAGCGACTCATGGTATTTGAGCACCCATTTCGGTTAGTGGCGTTGATTACACCTATCTTTCTGCATATCCGCGAGAAGATAAAAAACGGTACTCTGAAGGACAGCCAGAAAGTCGTGGTAGGCCGACCCATTGTATTTGAAGGATCGCCGGGTGGTAACCAACTGGCAGTGTCACGCCTCGCTGAAGCTGCTGAATATGCGGGTTTCGGCAAGGTCAATTTTTATCCTGAGCCACTGGCTGCCACTGTTAGCTACCTATCGGTTGATCAAGGATTAAAGCACACAGTCGAATCCGGTCGATCTCGTTCAGACAGCGAAGGCCTGGCTCTAACCTTCGATTTTGGTGGTGGCACTTTGGATATGAGTATTGTTCGATACCGGGGGCGCTATTTTGATGTATTGGCAACGGCAGGTATGGCTTTGGGTGGAGATCATATTGATCAGTTGATTTTTAGAGAATTGCTTTTTCCTATACTTGGGAAGGGAGAAATCTGGTCGAGAAGAGTTGATGGTAACCTTATCGAAACCGAATTTCCCTTCGAAGAATTCGAAGGGCCACTGTTGAACTGGGCTGTGACTTACACGCTCAATCAAAACCATTTCCGCGCCAAGATCAATGACTGTATTGAAAAGGGCGGCCCAGCCAGGGAAAAATTCATCCGGCTGGATGAATTGATCACCCACAATTATAGCTATATTGTTTTTCAGGCTATAAAACAGGCCAAAGCCGCGTTGTCTGATTCTGAGCAGACCATGCTGGACATTGCCGAACTGGATGTACGCCTGCCTTTCAGCCGAAAAAGGTTTGTGTCATTGCTCGCGCCGGTATTAGCCAGTATTGAGCAGTTGGTTAGCGATATAATGGAAAAGGCAGATTTGGATGTTTCGGATATTGATGTGGTGATTCGGACAGGTGGGTCGAGCCAGATAGCATCGGTCAAAAGGCTATTGGAAGGGCGATTTCCAGGGAAGGTGGTTGAACATGATCCTTTTAGGAGTGTAGCCGCCGGCCTCGCTATGGCAAGCTACTATGGTTATGACTATGCTGGGGATTCAATCGTTGACTGAACAAACAGGCCTATCAGGCGGTGCTATGCCTGGGGAATCTGGAGAGAATGGAATTGGGGTAATCGGTAGTGGCCAGCTTGGAACACAGCGTGGGATAATGTTTCAGAAATAATTATTTACAGGAGCAGGAAATGCTGGAAGACAATATTACCCGAGAAATTTTTCCCTTGATGAGCTTGTCCGAGATGCCACAGGACCTTGCTGAACGCATTCAGAGTGTCCAGGATAAGTCAGGCTTTATTCCCAACATATTCTCTGTACTTGCCAGACGGCCTGAAGAATTCCGGGCTTTCTTTGCCTATCACGATGCTCTGATGGAAAATTCCTCGAGCAATCTCAGCAAGGCTGAAAAAGAGATGATTGTGGTAGCCACCTCGGCTATTAATGATTGCCAGTATTGTGTCATAGCCCATGGTGCAATACTGCGAATTCGAGCTAAGAATCCACTAATTGCTGACCAGGTGGCGGTTAATTTTCGGAAGGCAGGTCTCTCTGAAAAACAACTGGCCATGCTCACGCTTGCCTGCCGCTTTGCTGAATCTTCCGGCCAGGTTTCTGACGACGAAATTCTTGAGGCTAAGGAAACTGGCTGGTTGGATGAGGATATTTGGGATATAGGCGCCATAACAGCCTTTTTTGCCATGAGCAATCGCCTGGCCAATATGGCCAGTGTGAAACCGAATGCGGAATTCTATAGCATGGGGCGCTAGTCAGTATTTTAACCTGATACAGCCTTAAATACGCTATAGGAGGCCTAGTAGGAGGCATAGTGGCAAGACGTTATGAAATCATTGCGGCTGATTGCCGGTTAGCGGTCTGGACTGACGGTCCTGAAGACGGTGAGCCGTTCGTTCTGTTGCATGGTATGAAAGATCATAGTGGTGGCCTGGCGCATATAGGGCTGGGGTTTCCTGGACACCGTTTGATTATTCCGGATTTGCGTGGACACGGCAGGAGCGATCATCCAGGCTGCTATACGATGAGTTATTTCGTGTCAGATTTGATGCAAGTCTTTAAATTTTTTGATTTACAACAAAGTATCCTGCTGGGTCATAGCCTGGGGGGACATATTGCTTGCTGGTTTGCTGCTCTGTATCCGAATCTTGTTAAAAGGTTAGCCATCGTTGATGGTTTTGGCCCTCCGCGATCCAGACAGGGTGACGATGAGCTGGTTTTTATGAATCGACAGCGCCAGCAAATCGCTATGCTTGAAACGCTATCGACTGAAGGCCGAAGTATGTCAGGCTTTGAAGAAGCGCTATCGCGCTTCCAGCATCATAATCCGAAGCTGGATAGCGCTAATGCAAGCCGTATAGTCGAGCAGGGCATCGCCGTTTCAGACGGTGGACGGGTGATATGGCGATGGGATCCGCAGGTGGATATGGTGTGGAGCACTTTTTCTCATACTGAAACCGAGCTTCTTTATGGCCAGATACAGTGCCCCACCCTGGTTGTAACTGGCTCGGAAGGTCTTTCTTACTGGAGCTTCAAGAATGATCGACTTAAAGGAGAACAGGCCTGGTACGGATCAGAGATCGGCCGAAGGGTGGCCCTTTTTAAGGATGCGGTTCACGTAGAGATAAACGATGCAGGTCATATGGTTCAGTTTGATCAACCCGATAAATTAATCGCCGCGGTGGAGCGGTTTCTGGAATTGTGAATCGCAGTTAATTTACACCCTAAGCTTCTGGCAGGGGCATGGCGGCCTCTGTTGTTTCTTTTTCAAAAAAGTCCTTGCCCAGCATTCCTGCCAAGCTGTTTCTCACCCAGTTCTGGAAATCATCGAGCATAAGATAAAGGCTAGGGACCAGCAGGAGCGTGATTACGGTTGCAAACAGGACACCAAAAGCCAGTGAAATAGCCATGGGTATGAACATGAATGTTTCCGGGTCCTTATTAGTCATTAATGGTATGAGCCCTACGAAGGTGGTGGCGGATGTTAGTATTATGGGTCGAAAACGAATGGCTCCGGCATTACTGACTGCATCAAATATGGGTACGCCGGATTTGCGTTGCTGATTGATGTTATCAACGAGTACAAGAGACGCGTTAACCACTATGCCGGACAAGGCGATAATGCCAAGCAGGGAGAAGAATACCAGCGGCCAGCCCATGATGTAGTGGCCTACGATGGCGCCCACCGCACCAAACGGGATGACGCTCATAATGACCAGTGGCTGCGTATAAGATTTAAGGGGTACAGCAAGCAATGCGAAGATGATCAGAAGCGCAAGCGGAACGGTATCGAAAATGCCGCCTATTGCTTTGGTTCTTTCCAGTTGTTCCCCGTCAAGCGTGAAGCGAACGCCCGGGAACTGGCTGTTTGTACACATATTCTGTAGATTAGATAGGCTTGTTTTGCCTTCACATAAACTCATTTCAAGAGCTTTGAATACTGCCTCGGGTGTCACGATTGTTCGATTCACGTCTCCCCTGACTGATATGATGCGCTGCTGGTTCTGTCGTTGTATGGAGGAATAACTATTTCCATAGGTTACTTTAGCGACGCTGGTAAAGGGAACTTCGCTACCATCCCTGCTGCGGATATACATATCTTCGAGGTTGCCTAAAGAGCGCCTTTCATTTTCAGGATAACGGACCATGACCCTCACGTCGTCGTTACCGCGTTGGATTCGCTGCGCTTCTTCACCATAGAATGCCTGTCTGACCTGCTGGGCCAGGTCTCGCAGGGTGAGGCCAAGTGTTTTTGCCTGGGGTAGAATATTGAGTTGAATTTCCTGTTTTCCTGCCCTGAAAGAATCGGACAGATCGAGTACACCCGGAAATCGAGCCAGCTCTGCACGTAGATGCAGAGCAGCTCTTTTGAGTTCTTCAACATCGCGACCGCGTAACTGCAGGGCGATTGGATCACCGGCAGTATAAGCATCGGCAGTAAATTGCAATTCCAGGGCATCAGGCACGGCACCGGTCAGGGTGCGCCAGCGCTTTGCGATCCTACTGGATGGCCATCCGGGTCTTTGTTTCATGGGA